>CALXNM010000004.1 GCA_944389745.1 uncultured Clostridia bacterium
ACTATTCTTTGAGCAGACTGTTCTAAAACAACATGATCATAAGCCTTTAATCTTATTCTAATTTTTTCACTTGTTACCGCATTTTCTTTTTTTGCTGCCATTTAAAAATTCCCTCCTTAAAATAGATATTATTATCGGTCGGAAGTTATAAACGCACCCTGGTGTTTTGTATGTCACCAATATATAAACCCAAGTTCCGCATGATAATCTTGGGATAAGTGCTCATTTTTAAACTTACCGCCTTGGTCTTTGCCACGACATACTCCATAAGAGTTCCCTCCATCAAAGCTAGTAAAATAGCCTTGTGTAGCCACATCTTACTTCATCGCCAAATTCATGCTTAAATATTATATAATGAATGCTCTTAAAAGTCAACAGTTTTACTGATTTTTTTTGCAAATACTTGAATTTTTGCTATTTCTTCTATATAATGTTTTCATCAAAATAAAATCGGAGGTTGATTTATGGAAAACAGTTTAGTAAAAGACTTATATAAAAATATTGATAATTACAATGGAAAAAAAGTTAAATTGTCAGGATGGATTCGTACATTAAGAGATTCTAAAAACTTTGGATTTATAGAATTAAATGATGGAAGCTTTTTTAAAAATATACAAATAGTTTTTGATAATTCTTTAAATAACTTTGAAGAAGTTAGAAAGTTGACTATTAGTTCTTCTATAATAGTTGAAGGAGATTTTGTAAAAACTGAAAATGCAAAACAACCATTTGAAGTACATGCTACAAAAGTAGATATAATAAATGTAGCAAGTCAAGACTACCCTCTTCAAAAGAAAAGACATTCTTTCGAATATCTAAGAACAATAGCACATCTTAGACCTAGAGCCAATACCTTTAATGCAGTATTTAGAGTAAGATCTATTTTGTCATATGCAATTCATAAATTCTTCCAAGAAAGAGGTTTTGTATATGTTCATACTCCAATTATTACAGGTAGTGATTGTGAAGGTGCTGGTGAGATGTTTAGAGTAACTAGTCTAGATATGGACAACCTACCAAGAAAAGAAGACAGAACTTTAGACTTTTCTAAAGACTTCTTTGGAAAATCTTCTCATTTAACAGTTAGTGGTCAATTGGATGTTGAAACATTTGCTCATGCATTTAGAAATGTATATACATTTGGTCCAACATT
Organism: uncultured Clostridia bacterium; assembly: GCA_944389745.1. Taxonomy (GTDB): domain Bacteria; phylum Bacillota; class Clostridia; order TANB77; family CAG-508; genus CALXVA01. The sequence continues at coordinate 1,154 of CALXNM010000004.1, forward strand.
TAGAGCTGAAGATTCAAATACAGTAAAACATGCTGCAGAGTTCTGGATGATAGAACCTGAAATATGTTTTGCAGATTTAAACGATTATATGGACTTAGCAGAAGAAATGATAAAATACATTACTACATATGTTAGAGAAAACGCTTCTGAAGAAATGGAATTCTTTAATAAGTTTATAGATACAGGATTATTTGAAAAGTTAGATAATGTAGTAAATTGTGATTTCGGAAGAATTACATACACTGATGCAATTAAAGAACTAGAAAAAGTAAATGATAAATTTGAATTTCCTGTTCATTGGGGAACTGACATTCAAACAGAACATGAAAGATATTTAAGTGAAGTAATATTTAAAAAGCCTGTATTTGTTACAGATTATCCAGCAGAAATCAAAGCATTTTATATGAAACAAAATCCTGATGGAAAAACTGTAGCTGCAGCAGATTTATTAGTTGCAGGTATTGGCGAGATTATTGGTGGTAGCCAAAGAGAAGATGATTTTGAAAAATTATCTAATAGAATGAAAGAATTAAATTTATCAGAAAAAGATTATTGGTGGTATATGGATCTAAGACGTTATGGTAGCTGTCCCCATTCAGGTTTTGGTCTAGGATTTGAAAGAATGATGATGTACTTAACAGGTATGCAAAATATTCGTGATGTTATACCTTTCCCAAGAACACCAAATAATTGTGAATTTTAAATAAATTACATAATTATTTTCAATTAATTTAACAAAACATAAAAATAAGGAAATATAAAGTTTCCTTATTTTTTCGCTGTTTTATCATTACTTAATTTGCAGTTTTTCGCATTTTATGGTATAATATATATTGTCATTATTGGCTATATATTATTATGAGGAGGCTACACCCATGAGACCAGAAGTTTACACCATCAGTTTGCCTTTGTACAAGGCACCAGATCAGCGGTTGGAGGAGTTTGTAAGCACCTTTGCTTCAGACCCAGCCTTCGTCATGCAGGTTGTTCCCGATCGGGAAGAAGTTTTGTTCGTTCCAAACAACGGAGCCAAGATGCTCAAGGTTTCCACCAAGCTCTTTCTGAGGGAATCGTCTCGGTCTGCAAATCTTAAGGCTATCAGCCTTTTCTGCAGCAGGTTCAACATGCTGGCTTCGTTTGTTCCAAACGCAAGCACTCAGCACAAGACGATTTTTCAGTTAGAACTCGATGAGGACAGCGGAGTCTACTATGGCGCTGCAAACTTGCTCATCGCCAGCTTCAAGGTGACCGATCCAGCTGTCATCCTGACCGTCGACAACCTGTTCAAGCTTCTCTGTTAAGGCACACTCGCCTTTCGAGATGCAAAACTCCCCACGCGCTGCGTGGGGAGTTACTTTTTATTTATTATTCTGCTGAATTTGCTTCAGCCTCAGGAGCTTCATAAGCTTCTAATATAGCTTTTTGAATTTTTTCTCTTGTCTCTGGATTGATTGGATGAGCTATATCTTTGAATTCTCCGTTTGGAGTTTTTCTACTTGGCATAGCTATGAATAATCCATCTTGACTTTCGATAACTTTTATATCGTGTACAACGAATTCATTATCGAATGTTACAGAAGCAACAGCTTTCATTCTGTTCTCTGAATTTACTTTTCTTAAACGTACATCTGTTATTTGCATTTTGTGCACCGCCTTCCAAAGTTTTAAAAATTTTGTACATATTGTCTTTTGTTATATACTATGTACACTTATATTATTCGTCAAAAAAACTTTTTTTCCTTCTTTATTTTTATTTTTTTCTCTATTTTTATTTTCATCAGTATTATAAAATAATTTCAAAACACCATATAAATCACTAAAAAAACATTTTTATCATATATTATATTGAAAATATCCGAAAAACATTATATAATATTGACGATATAAAGCTTATTTGTGCCTTAGGAAAGGAATGAGATTAGAATGGCGAATATAGATGAATTAAAACAATACAAACACATTCACTTGATAGGAATCGGTGGAGTAAGCATGAGCGGAATAGCTGAGATTTTACATTATTGGGGTTTTGTAGTTACTGGTTCTGATACTTCTAGCTCAGAAGTAACTGATAAACTAATGAGAAATCATATTCCTGTTACTATAGGTCATGATTTAGAAAATGTAGCTAAATCCAACCTTGTTGTATATAGCGCTGCAATAAAAAAAGATGACCCAGAATTAGTAAAAGCTAAAGAATTAAATATTCCAATCATTGAGAGAGGAACTTTTTTAGGATTATTAACTAAAGCGTTTAAAAACACAATCTGTGTATCTGGAACACATGGAAAAACAACAACTACATCTATGCTTTCTCTTTGTTTTTTAGAAGCTGGAAAAGACCCTTCTATACAAGTAGGGGCATATTTAAAGCAATTAGATGGAAATTATAGAGTTGGAACTAGTGAATATTTTATAATTGAAGCTTGCGAATATGTAGAGAGCTACTTAAAGTTATTTCCTAAAACAGAAGTTATTTTAAACATAGATAATGACCATTTAGATTATTTTGGAACTCTAGATAATATAGTTAAATCATTTGGAAATTACGTTAAACTTCTTCCTGAAGATGGTTTGCTTGTTATAAACTGGGATGATCCAAATTGTATGCAAATTGCCAAAAACACAAATGCTAGAGTTGTAACATATGGAATACAAAACCAAAATGCTAATTTTGTTGCAAGAAATATTACTTTCAATAATAATGGATTCCCTACATTTGATGTATATTATAACAATTATTTCTTTAAAACAATTAGTCTTTCTATTCCAGGAGCTCATAATGTTATGAATGCACTTGCTTGTATTGCAGTATGTAATCAATACGGAATAGAAAAAGAGGATATTAAAAATGCATTATTAAAATATACAGGAGCTCATAGAAGATTTGAATACAAAGGTTCATTTAATAATGTAAATGTATATGATGATTATGGTCATCATCCAACAGAAATTTTAGCAACAGCTAATGCATTAAAACAAAAAAAATATAATAAATCATGGGTTATATTCCAACCACATACATATAGTAGAACAAAAAACTTGTTAAATGATTTTGCAAATGTTTTAACAAATTTCGATCATATAATTGTAACAGATATCTATGCAGCAAGAGAATCAAATACATATAATATTTCTTCAAAAGATTTAGTTGATAAAATAAAAAGCAATGGATATCAAGCTAAATACATTGCTGATTTTAATGAAATCGTAAAATATGTTAAAGATAATGCTAAACCAAATGATATTGTTCTTACTTTAGGAGCAGGTACTATTACTAATTTAGGACCTATGCTTGTTGATTAATAAATAATAATAAAAAAAATCTATTAATAATGTTAAGAATTTATTAATAGACTTTTTTTATTTATATGATATAATAATTTTCAAGAGGTGATATTTTGAAAACAATACGAAATATACTACTAATTATACTATTAATCGTTATAGTATCCCGGTTTAATTTTATATATTTCTGGAGATAATATGTATAATGAAGCATTAGATGGAAGAACATTAGAAGAAGTTATCTCAGAAATAAAGTCAAACCCTAATTATATAAAATATGAAGATTTACCTCAAAATTATATAAATGCTGTTATTGCTGTAGAAGACCATAGATTTAGAGAACATGGTGCAATTGATTTAGTAGCTATTGCTAGAGCAATATATATAAATGTTACAAATTTTGAATTATTAGAAGGTGGTAGCACCATTACTCAACAAGTTGCTAAAAACATTTTTTATATAGAGAATTCAAATCCTGTTCCAAGGAAAATAGCTGAAATTATAACTGCTTTTGACCTAGAAAAGTATTATACCAAGGATGAAATTATAGAATTATATGTAAATACTATTTACTTTGGTGATGGATATTATGGTATTGAAGAAGCTTGTCAAGGATATTTAGGCAAATCTGCAACAGAAATGAATTTACAAGATTGCACAATGATGGCAGGAATACCAAATGCCCCAAGTGTATATGCTCCAACAGTAAATCCAGATTTAACTAGAAGTAGACAAGAAAAAGTGATTTCAGACATGAAAGAATATGGTTATCTTTCTGAAGAAGATTCACAAAACTTATTAAATAGTCTTGATAAATATTATGAGAATTTTGTAACCCAAAATTCTCATTTTTTTACACAAACTCTTCCCACACTAAATTAGCTAAGTCTAATCCCCTATCTGTTAGTCTTATAAAGTTGCCATCAACAACTATTAATTTTTCTCTTATTAATTTATCTATTTCTTGTCTAAATAAATATAACGGACTTTGGATAAACTTATTCTTAAAGGTATCTATATTTACTCCCTCTAGTTTTCTTAAGCCTAAAATCATGTATTCTTTCATTTTACTTTCTTGATTCTGTTTTTCATGAAAAACTAAATTATCAATGTCCTTCCCATTTTTGTAATTAGATATATATTCTTCAACACTATCAATATTTGAATACCTTACATTATTTGAATATGAATGTGCTGCAGCACCAACTCCTATGTATTCTTCCTGATTCCAACATGATAAATTATGTTTAGATTCAAATCCTTTTTTTGCAAAATTAGATATTTCATAATGTATAAATCCCGCTTTTTCTAGCATTTCTTTTGTTTTCCAATACATTTTTCTTTCCAAATCATCATCTGGCAATTCATATTTATTTTCTTCTTCCACTTCTTTATATAATTTAGTTCCTTCTTCTAATATAAGTGAATATATTGATACATGCTCTGGATTTAAATTTACAACTCTTCCTACCCCATCTATTAATTCAACCATAGTCTGTTCTGGTAATGCTAACATTAAATCTACATTAATGTTATTAAATCCTATTTTTCTTGCTAAACTATATGTATTTAAAAATTCTTCATAAGTATGAATTCTTCCTATTCTTTTTAAAGTATTATTGTTAGTAGATTGTAATCCTATACTTAATCTGTTTATTCCCGCTTCCCTATAATCTCTTAATTTCTCTTCATTTACAGTCCCAGGGTTAACTTCTAATGTTATCTCTACATCATCATCAATTCTAATGTTTTGTTTTATTTCATTAATTATCTCCTTTATATATTTACTATCTATAACTGAAGGAGTTCCACCTCCAATATAAATAGTTTTTACATTTATTAAATCATCTTTTCCTTCTTTATAATCATGTAAATTTGAAATACCTATATCTCTTATTTCATATTTTACACACTTAACATATCTATCTATTAAATGCTCTTTGTTAGAATATGATATAAAATCACAATATTTACACTTACTTTTGCAAAAAGGTATATGTATATATAGTCCCATGTTTTTTGTTTTCATTTTTAGTTTTATTCCTTTCTAAAACCTTAATATTTCCGGAAAATAGTTTTGCTTTTACAATGCCATTTTTACTAAAGTATTTAACCTATAATTTACTCCTGATTTTCCTATAGGTTCTTTTAACATTTTTCCAAGCTCTGTAAGTGATGCCTCTGGATTTTCTATTCTTAATTCAGCAAGCTCTTTTAAATTGTCTGGAAGACTATTAAATTTTCCTTCTTCTTTTAGCTTTTTTATTGCTTCTATTTGTTTTATTGCAGCATTTACAGTTTTATTTAAATTAGCAGTTTCACAATTCACAATTCTATTCACATTGTTTCTCATATCTCTATATACTCTAATCTCTTCAAATTTTATTACAGCCTTATTGGCTCCAATAAAAGCTAAAAACTTCGATATTTCTTCCCCATCTTTTGAATATATAGAATTCTTAGTTTTACTATTTAATATTTTAAAAGTTATTCCGTACTTTTTTAATATGTTAATTATTGTTTCTGCAATCTTTATATTGTTTAATATTATTTCAATATGATATTTATTTTTAGGATTATTAATTGAACCACTTCCTAAAAATACTCCTCTTACAAAAGCTCTTTCTTCATTTTCCCTAGGAAGCATTTCATAATTCTTATATAAAATTTCTATTTTGTTTTTTTCTTTGTTTGGTATTGTAATATTATAATTCTTACCATTAATATCAATACTATATTCGATAATATTAACATTATTTAATAATTTGCTAAATCTATTAATATTATATTCGCTTTCTGTTGTAAACTTTAAATTGTTTTCATTTATTGAAAAGTTAACAGTATTTATATATCCATACAATTCTGCTTTAACACAGTTTTTATCAGCTAAATTGCTTAACTTACTTAATTCTTCTTTTACCTCTGTTGAAAATGACATTTTATCAACTCTTTTCTATTTTTATTACTCTATCTATATTAGATAAATCTTTATATATTTCAATATTTTTATAGTTATTATTTTCTTTAAATAAATCTACCACTGTCTTATTCTGATTATATCCTATTTCTAACAAAATAACTCCATTATTTTTCAAAAATTTATATCCTTCATCTCGTATTATCCTATAATATGTAAGCCCATCTTCTCCTCCGTCAAGTGCAAGTCTCGGTTCATTTTGTACATCTTTTGGCAATCTTTTTAGTTCTTTAGTTTCTATATATGGAGGATTAGAAACTATCAAATCAAATTCTATATTCTTTATATTCTCAAACATATCAGATTCTATAAAATGAATATCAGTATCATTGTTTTTTGCATTTAATTTGGCAATTTCTAATGCTTTTTTGCTTATATCTAATGCATAAACAGTCGCATTTTTCATGTATTTTTTAATCGATACGGCTATAGCTCCGCTTCCTGTACACAAATCTAATATAGATATATTCTTGCTTTTCTTAATTATATCTATTGCTTTTTCTACTAATATTTCTGTATCAGGTTGTGGTATTAACACATTCTCATCTACATAAAAATTTAATTTCATAAATTCCTGAGAATTTGTAATATATTGTAATGGTTTGCCTTGTATTATTTCATCTATCAATACTAAATATTTTTCTTCTAAGTTTGCATCTACTAAATTATTTTCATTTATCAGTAAATCTGTTTTATTCATATTTAACACATATTGTAATAATTTATCTGCTTTAAACATTACATCATCTATATTATTATCCTCTAATTTTTTAATACCTATTCTCTTTAATTCTTTAATTTTCAATTATTTCCTCCAAAACCCAAAAATCACGGACATAAAAATACCCCCACACTAGCCGTAAGATGAATGAAATTTTAAGAGCCTGCTTTCACAGGTGGGTGTCTTGTTGAATGCTTCTGGGTTTCTTACATAAATGCAAGCATACACGCCACATTCAAAGGCGGACTCCCTTTAATCTTTTGTTGGTTCTAAAATTCCAGTCTACACGCACTACGCAGGGAATATTCAATATTATTAATTTATATATATCTTACCATATTACTTTTTATTTTTCAACTATTATTTCTCTTTTTAATAAATTATTTAAAAGACTTCCTATGCCAATAAATTCGTTTTTCTCGTTATATATTCTATAATCTCCATTTTTTAAGTAAATATTCAGCTTGACACCATTTAGAAATAATTTCATTTTTTTTTCATTTAAAATAATTTTTTCTGCATTTTTGTATTTTATAAAAAATGTTTCTATATCTATAATATGGTTTTTCATATAATCTCTGTCTTCTTTATGAGCCTCTAATTCATCTACAGTAATACTTTCATTAATATTAAACTGGCCAACTACCGTTCTTTTAAGCTCTTTCATATATCCTACAGTTCCAAGTTTTACAGCTATATCTTCGCATAAACTTCTTATATATGTTCCTTTAGAACATTCTACAGAAAAATCGATCTCTTTTTCTTGTTCAGATATATCACTTAGCTCTATATCATATATTTCAATTTCTCGTGGTTTTACTTCTACCTGAATATTCTTTCTAGCATATTCATATAATTTTTTTCCATTTACTTTTATGGCAGAATACATTGGTGGAATTTGTTCTTGCTTACCAACAAAACTTTTTAAAATTTCTTCTACATGTTCTTTTGATAACATATTTTCATCTACTACTTCTTCTTGAACAACTTCTCCTTCTGAATCTGCTGTATCAGTTTTTATTCCTAATTTTAATTTTACTAAATATTTTTTATCATGATTAATTAGATAAGATGATAATTTTGTACCTTGTCCAATTAATATAGGTAATAATCCTGTGGCATTTGGATCTAAAGTTCCAGTATGTCCAGTTTTTTCATTGAAAATATGTTTTATTTTATTTACTATGTCATGTGATGTACATCCTTTGCCCTTATCTATTAATATAATTCCGTCTATATGTATCACCTTCTTTTTAATATTATAGGGATAAATCTTTGACAAAGTTGAAGTCTAGATTCATCCCTAATTATATCTTATTTTATTACACTTTTTAATTGTCTTAATATTTTATCTTTTGCCTGTTCTATTGTACATTGCATTGAACATCCTGCAGCACGCATATGTCCTCCGCCACCTAGTAACAGACATACATCAGATACATTAACATATTCGTTTGATCTCATAGAAACTCTGCATCCTTTATCAGTTTGTCTTAAGAATACAGAAACTTCTACACCTTCAATATCTCTTCCTATTTCTACAATTCCCTCATGGTCTCCATTTTCTGCATTAACACTTTCTTCGTCTTCTTTTGTTATATATGTAAATGCTATTTTCCCATCTTCAAAAAACTCTAATCTATTAGCAGCAATTTTTCTTAATTCAAAATTTGCTCTAGTTTTAGTTTGCAATACTTTTTTATATATTTTAGAAACATTAATTCCTTTGTTTAATAATCCTGCTACTAACTCAAATGTTTCAGCTGTAACACCAGAATACTTAAATCCTCCAGTATCTGTGATTATTCCTGTTAATAAACATGTGCCAATCTCCTTAGTAATTTCCATTTTGAAATACTCTAATGCTATTAAAACTATTTGAGCACAAGCTGGTGCATCACCACTCACATAATTATAGTCTCCATACATTGTATTAGTATTATGGTGGTCTATTGTTATTTTAACTTTTGCATCTTCAAAATAATTTGCAAAACCATTAAGCATTTTTATCGTGGCACAGTCCAAAGAAATTGCTAAATCATACTTAGCAACATCTGATTCTTTTTTTATTTCGTCAACTCCTGCTAAAAAGTCAAATGTACGTGGAAATTCCGGAATTATTATATCCGGTTTTTTTCCATAATTCTTTAACGCATTATATAAGGCAAGACTTGAACCTATTGCATCTCCATCTGGGTTTTCATGTGTTAAAATAACTATCGACTCCGCCTTATCAATTTCTTCTAAAATATTATCTAATGTACTCATATTTAATTTCATTCCTTTCTCAGAGTTTTTAGAATAGCATCTATTTTAGCTCCATGCTCAATAGAATCATCTAATTCAAAAACCAATTCTGGAGTTATTCTTAAATTAACTGTATGTGCTAATCTAGATCTAATAAATCCAGAAGATTCTTTTAAGCCTTCTAATGTTTTCTTTACATTTTTTGAATTTAATATACTTACATAAACCTTAGCATATTTAAAATCCGGTGTTATCTTTACTTTTGTAACACTAAGCATTCCTGTAACATTTGGATTTTTTAATTCATAATTCAAAACTTGGCTAAGCTCTTTTTTAAGCTCTTCATTAACTCTATTTAATCTAGTTTCATTTTTAGCCACTAGTCTATCCTCCTTTTTGCCCATTCTTATTCATTTTGTTAACTCTATTAGCTAGAGTAAGTTATCTTTCAAACTACTATCTTTTAACTTCCTCCATAACATACACCTCAATGATGTCTCCTTCTTTAATATCGTTATAATTTTCAATTTGAATACCACACTCAAATCCTTTTGTAACTTCTTTAACATCATCTTTGAAACGTTTTAGTGAAGCAAGTTTTCCTTCATGTATTACTACATTATCACGAATAACTCTTACTCCTGCATTTCTTTCTACTTTTCCATCTAAAACATATGCACCTGCAATTGTTCCAACACTTGAAACTTTAAATGTTTGTCTAACTTCTACATTACCAATTACTTTTTCTTCGTATACTGGTGCAAGCATTCCTTTCATTGCAGATTCTACATCTTCTATAGCATTGTATATTACTGAGTATTGTTTAATTTCTACACCATCTTTTTCAGCCATATCTTTTGCTGCTAAACTTGGTCTTACATTAAATGCTATAACAATTGCTTTTGCAGCTTTTGCAAGTTGTACATCTGATTCTGAAACAGCTCCAACTGCTGAGTGTATAACTCTTACTCTAACTTCTTCATTTGATAATTTTTCTAATGATTGTTTTAATGCTTGTGCTGTTCCTTGAACATCTGCTTTAACAATTATATCTAATTCTTTTAAGTTTTCACTTTCCATTCTTTCAAATAAATTACTTAAAGTTACTTTGCTTTGTGCTGCTAATTCTTTTTCTCTTTCTTGACGTTTTCTTCTTTCTACTAGGTGTTTTGCCATTTTTTCATTTTTAACTTCATAGAAAGTATCTCCTGCTTCTGGTACATCTGTAAGTCCCATTATTTCTACTGGTGTAGATGGTCCTGCTTTCTTTATTTTTTGTCCTTTATCATTTCTCATTGCTCTAATTCTACCAATTGATGTTCCAACTACAACTGTATCACCTACATCTAATGTTCCTCTTTGAACTAGAATTGAAGCAATTGGTCCTTTTGATTTATCTAGTCTTGCTTCTATTACTGTACCTTTAGCTTGTTTATTAGGGTTTGCTTTAAGTTCTTTTACATCTGCTACTAAAAGTACCATTTCCAATAAGTTTTCAATATTAATATGTTTTTTAGCAGAGATTGGAACAAATATTGTATCTCCACCCCATTCTTCAGGTACTAAACTATATTCCATAAGTTCTTGTTTTACTTTTTCTACATTTGCACCTGGTAAATCAATTTTATTTACAGCAACAATAATTGGAATTTCTGCTGCTTTAGCATGATTTATAGCTTCTACTGTTTGTGGTTTAACACCATCATCCGCTGCAACAACTAATATCGCAATATCTGTTATTTGAGCACCTCTTGCTCTCATGCTTGTAAAAGCTTCATGTCCTGGTGTGTCTAGGAATGTAATTTCTCTTCCATTTACATTTACCATATATGCACCAATATGTTGTGTAATTCCTCCTGCTTCACCTTCTATTACATTAGTTCTTCTAATAGCATCAAGTAATGATGTTTTACCATGGTCAACGTGACCCATAACAACAACTACTGGTGGTCTTGGTTTTAATTCATCTGGTGAATCTTCTGTATCATCAAAAAGAATATCTTCTTCTTTAACTTCTTCTTTCTTATTAGCTGTTATTCCAAATTCACTTGCTACTAAATATGCTGTATCAAAATCCAAAGTATTGTTAATTGTAGCCATAATTCCTAAGCCAACTAATTTTTTTATAACTTCTGCTGAAGTTTTTTTCATTTCTTGTGCTAAATCTTTTACAGTAATATTTTCTGGTATTGTAATTTCTTTAAGCTCAAATATTTTTTGTTTATTTCTTTCTTCATTACTCTTTTGAGCTTTCTTTTTGTTTCTTTTTCCTCTAGCAGTTGTTAAATCATAATATTCAAGCATTCCACCATCTTGTTCTGTAAACATATTTGATAAACTATCAACTTGTTTTAGATCTTTTAATTTACCACTATCAAATTCATCAAATTGATTATTTCTTCTTGATTTATTAGTCTTTTTAGCTTTATTATCATCATATTGACGGCTTGCTTTTTGCTTGTCTATTGCTCTGGAAGTATAATCTCTTTGAGATTCTTTTTCTACTACTTCATTTGTCATTATATTTTTGATGTTTTTATCAATTCCTCTTTCATCAAGTGGTCTTCTATTATTTCTTTGACCGTTATTATTTCTAAAGTTGTTTGAATTATTGTGATTATTATATCCTCTTTCATTATTTCTATAGTTTTGATTTCTGTCATTTCCTCTTTGACTATTGTTGTTTCTGAAATTATTATTTCTTTGATTATTATTATTTCTAAAATTATTATTTTTATTATCAAAATTTTTGTTTACAACTTTATTTTCTTTATTATTTTCTATTTTGTTTTCTTGTTTATCATCTTTAACACTTACTTTTTCTGTTACTACTTCTGCTTTAATATTACTAACCTCTTCTTTCTTTTCTGCTTTATTCTCTATTTCTTTAGTTTCTTCTTTTTTCTCTTCCTTCTTTTCTGCTTTTGGTTTTAATCCAAAAAGTTCACTTACAGTAAGAGGTTTTGTTTGTTTGTTTCTATATACAATATTATAATCTTGCTTATTTCTTCTTTCTACAAAGCCTACCTCTTTATGTCCCTTTTCCTTAGCTTCTTTATTTTTCTTTGAATTTTCATCTTCTTCTGAAATTATAACTTCTCTTCTAATAATAACAGGAGTTTCTGCTTTTTTCGTATTTGAAGAAGTAGATTCTTTTTTTACTGTTTTTCCAGAAGTTCCTTCTTTTTTATTTGCTTTTTCTTTAATCTTAGCTGCTTGTTCATCATCCACAGCGCTCAAATGACTTGTTACATTTATTCCCATCTCATTTGCTATTTTTATTATTTCTTTACTAGCCATTCCTACTTCTTTTGCTATTTCATGTATTTTTATCTTACCCAATAGCTTCACCCCCATTAATAATTTTTTCTATCTCATTTGCAAAGTTTACATCTTTAACTCCAATTACAGCCTTATTGTTTTTCCCTATTGCATGGCTTATTTCATCTATTGTTAAATATTCAATAAATTTAATACCTTTACTATTACAAAGATTATTAAATTTACTTTTTGTTCTCTCAGATGCATCTGATGCTACAATTATTAAATTAATTTTATTTTTTTCTATATCGCTTACACATGCATCTGTTCCAAATGTAATCTTCCCTGCACGTGTTGCTAAGCCTAATAATCCACATATTTTACTACTTGTCAACAATTACACCTCTTAAATTCTCATATATTTCTTCTGATATTTTAGTTCCGAATATTCTTTCAAGCCTTTTACTTTTTATAGCTTTTTCTAAACATTGTATATCAGGGCAGATATATGCACCTCTTCCATTTGCCTTGCCTGTTTTATCTATAAAAATGTCGCCTTCTTTATTTTTAACTATCCTTATTAAATCATTTTTATTTTTTCCGAGAATTACATCCTATACAAGTTCTTTGTGGTAAACTTTTCAAACTAATTCCTCTCCTTTATTATATTTGTACATATAACATATTATTCTTCTGTCTCTTCCTCATCTTCAGCTTCTGCAGCATGTTGTGCAAGCATTTCTCTAAATTGAGACTCGCTCTTTATATCTATTTTCCAATTTGTAAGTCTTGCAGCTAATCTTGCATTTTGTCCAGCTTTTCCTATTGCTAATGATAATTGATCATCTCTTACTATTACTTGTGCAAATTTTTCTTCTGGTTTTACATCTACTGCCATAACCTCTGCTGGAAGTAATGCAGCTGAAATAAATATTGCTGGGTCTTCAGACCATTCTATAACATCTATTTTTTCCCCATTAAGTTCATTTATTATATTTTGTATACGAATTCCTTTTTGTCCAACACAAGAACCAACTGGATCTATGTTTTCATTTGGAGAATAAACAGCTACTTTACATCTGTTTCCTGGGTCTCTTGAAATACTCTTTATTTCAATCACACCTTCATATATTTCTGGTATTTCTAATTCGAATAATTTTCTTACAAAATCCACATGAGCTCTTGAAACTATAACTTGTGGAGCTCCTTTTGTTCCTCTTTCTACATCTATTATAACTGCTCTTATTTTATCATTAACTTTATATGTTTCTGTTGGTATTTGTTCCTTTACTGGCATAACTCCTTCAAGTCTTCCTAAATCTAAAACAACTATACCACCATCAGCTTTTTGAACTATTCCTGATACAATTTCACCTTTTCTTTCATTAAATTCATCAAATAGAAAGTTTCTTGTGGCTTCTCTTATTTTTTGTACTATTACTTGTTTTGCAGTTTGTGCTGCAATTCTTCCAAAGTTTTTTGGAACTTGTTCAATCTCTGCTTTGTCACCAACTTCTAGTTTTTTATTTATTTTTCTAGCATCATCCAAACTAATTTGAAGTTTACTATTTTCTACGTCTTCTGGTTTTTCTACTACATCTTTTTCTGCATATACATGGATTTCTCCTGTCTCTTTATCCATTGTAATTTTTACATTTTCTGCAGAATCAAAATTTCTTTTATATGCTGTAACTAAAGCTGTTTCTATTGCTTCTAGTAATACATCTTTCTTAATTCCATTTTCTTTTTCTAATTCATCCATTGCAATTATTAATTCTTTACTATCTATTGCTTGATTATTTGTTTTAGATGTTTTTTTCATTTTTTCCAAACTCCTCCTTAAGATATTTAGCTATATCTACTTAAATACTGTCCCAGTCAAAAACTGTTTTTATTAAAGAAATATTATTTCTTTCTATATTTAGTTTTTGATTATTGTCTAACTCTATGACAATTTGATTTGTATCAAAGCTATCTAATTTGCCTTGTATTTCTTTTAATTTGTTAGCCTTATTTTTATTTTTCTTGCTTTTAGATTTTTTGTTTTGCTCAACAGATTCATCCTCTTCTTGCCCAATTTCTATTGGCTTAAATAATTTTATTTGTATTTGATTACCAATATTATCTTGTAAATGTTTATCTTTCCTTAAAATTTTCTCTAAACCTGTAGAAGAAACTTCTAAGAAATATTGGTCTTTTATATAATCTGCTGAATCTAGTAAATCGTTTATTGCATCATTTACTTTTTCACAATCATTTAAATCTATAGAACCATTTTCTTTTTCTATAAATATACGTAAATAATATTCTTGCCCTTCTTTTACATATTGCACATCATAAATGTTATATCCAAGGCTCTCTATTTTATCTTTAACTAGATTTTCTATCTTTTCTTCTATATTTGCCATAGACTCTCCTTTTTTATTTATACGTAAAGTTATATTACGTAAGGAAGAGCGGAATTTGTTTCCGCTCTTCTCTTTATGTCTGTTATATTATACACCCAAATTCAGGCAATTGCAAGTATTTTTTTACATTTTTTGTTATGCGTGCCATTGGGGACAGACCCCTTTGGCACAGTTTCTTTATTTATTTTTCTCTTTTTTGTTGTTTTTTATAATTATTTTTCTTAAAACAACTAACGCTATTACAGCTACAGCAATTATTGAAATTACTATTACAGCACCATTTGCTTGTGGCTTACTTTCTTCGTTTGTTTCATAGTTGTAAACACTTTCTAAGCCATTTTCTTTAATTTTTGTTGTTTCTGACACAGGTGTTTCTTCTTCTCCATTTAGTATTTCATCTTCGCTGTATACTTCATATTCACCTGTATCTGCATTATATACTGTAATGTAACTGTTGTCTGCAGTTGTACTTGTATTAGTATTTGAATTTACATTTTCAGAGCTAGAGTTTCCGCTTAAATTATCTGTATTGTTAGTGCTGATACCGTTGTTTGATGCTCCTTGCATTGCTTCTTCTACTGGTAATTTAGCAAGTTTTTCTTCTAGTTCTTTACTCTTTTGATATTCTTGCTGCTTATCTTCATAGTCATTCCATATATTTGCAAAACTTCTAGTTAAATAATTTACTAGTCCTTCATCTGCTTTTTCGTCATTTTCATATATAACATTTCCAGTTACATAGTTGAACACAATTACTTTTCCAGTATTGTATAGCACCATCATTTCAGGCTTTTCTACATCTGTATTTTGAACTATTTGATTAATGTTACTACTTAAGAAATTATCTGGATATTGTAGCATTTCTTTTAAGTCTACTAATTCTCCTGCACTGTTTAATATTGTTTGATACTCTTTGTTGTTATAATTATCTACAATACTGTTTCCAATTTTCATATCTACATTACTTGCTATTGCTGATAACTCATCATTTCTTACATTATATATTTGTGATTTTATATTGTCATTTACTGTACTATATGTCCCATATGTTTCTATGATATTTCCGTTGTAGCTGTATGTGTGAAGTGGAGTTGTAGTTTGTTGTAATGTTGTAGTAACCGCCTCAGTTGATTTTTCATTTGTGCTATCTTCTGCATTTGTTACCGTTTGTTTTGTTGCAATATCCACAATTTGTCCACTACTACTTAATGCATAACCATCATATACATTTACATAGTCTCCTAATTGACCTTCTCCGTTTATGTATAAGCTTGTGCCTAATAAGTATGCGTTGTTGCTACCTACTAAGCTTGCTTCACTTCTTACTTCATCTGGTGTAATTGTAATTGTTTCATTGTCTTGTCCGTTTGTTAGCTTTATTTCTAATGTGTCTTGGTAATTGTATTTGAATGTATATGTTTTCTTAGTTAAGTCTACCTTTTCTTTTTCTTCACCATTTACGTAATATGTAAAGCTTACTCCTTCTGGAATATCACTAAAATCTATATTTATCTCATCTACCTTTGTTGGATACACTTTATAACTTGGTAATGATTCTAGTCTTTGTGTTGATATTCCATTTGCATCAGCTAAATTGTTTGTGTTATTTCTTGTTCCATTAGCATTATCATCGTTTTCATCATCAACACTTAATGAGTTTAATTCTGTAATTTCTGGGTCTGTTGGTAAGTCTACACCAGTTTGTAATTCTGGCAAGTATAAAAACGGATTTTTAGGATATTTTCCCTCTGACAGTGATGCATAATTCCAATATGTTGTTCCTAGTCCAATCTTACTAGAATATGTATTTTGTTTCTCTAAATCTGATCTTACTAAATATTGTTCGTCATCAATATTATCATTCGTTGCATAAACATAATTTCCGTTTAAAGTACTATACCTATACACATATGTATTCGTTATATAATCATTTTCGTCCGGTCTTCCACCTATTATTAGTGAACTAGTAGAAGTATTATCACTTATAACATCAGCTTCTATATAATTATTATTATATAACGGTTGTTCTCTATAGATTGCCGCAGTAATATCACCTATTAGCCCTCCAGCTTTAGTTGGTGCAGTAATAGAACTATCAATTACCATTGAATCTTGAACACTAACAGTTTTAGTTAAAGATGTCATACCAGTATTATTAATTCCTCCAAAAACCCCTCCGGCAGAACTTACATCTGCACTTACCTTAACATTTATGCTTAACTGCCCGACTCTCCCCCAAGAAGAAAATCCGTAAACACCACCACAATTCGATGCTCCTCGAATTACACTTTTAGCAATATATCCTTGATATAAACTCGATCTACCGTCACCTACATTATAGCCAACAACACCACCTGCATTAACACCATTACTATCAACGACAACACCATCTACCTGAAAGTCCCAAAGCGAAGTCCAAGAAACACCTCCAATAAGTCCTCCAGTACCTTGTGAATTTGCATTAGCAGATGTCACTTCTGTATCATACACAGCCCACTCTGAATTTACGCCGCCATTAAGTAAACCAGCAATACCTCCCGTGCTAAACGCTCCAGATATACGACATAATTGCACTTCTATATTTTTTCTGTTACTACTACCTTCATACGCATTAACATATCCAAATATACCACCAACATTAGTATGTCCATCAACCTCTGTATTAAAAGCTTTAAAATCCAAGAAACTACCATATTGACTTCCACCTAAGATTCCAGCTACATAATTATTACCTACTATATTTGAATTTTCTATATACAAATTTTCCATATTAAAATGACTACCAAATTGATATCCTATAATTCCTCCAATATAATTACTTCTTCCATTAATCGTTATATCATTACCATTTATATTATGAATATAAGTACTTATTGGAATAGAAATATAGCCTACTAGTCCACCGATGTAACCCTGCCCATTAATCGTTATACTATACAGATTCACATCATAGATTTTTCCTGAAGTCATCCCCCCTATCATTCCCATATAACTTATACCATTTGCTTCAATAGTAACCTTATTAAATCTTAAATTTTCTACGTCTCCATTATTACTTGCAATCACTCCAAAATAATTTCCAGAACCAGCTGTATTTGTTAAAGTTATATTTTCAAACCCTATATTTTTAATGCTTGTTTTTACATTGTTTATTAATCCTGTATTTGCTGTACTATATGATAACTCCATATTCTTTAATGTATATACTTTATTTTCCGCCTCTAACCTATTTACATTTATGTTATTTTTTATATTCGTTTTGCCTGCAAAATCTATATCTGCCATTAATCTATAGTTTTGATAAGTATCTTCTTCTATACTTTGCCAATCTTCATATGTATATATTTCTTTATAGAATTGTACTGGTATCTCATTTTCCACTTCTTTTATTTGCTCTTCCTCTTCATTTTCCATCTTGTATTTTATTCCAGTTAGTTTATAGCTATCATAATATCTTGTTGGTGTAACACGCACTGTTATGCTTGTTATTCCGTTTTGCGTTACATTTCTTGTTATACCTGCAACTATCATATCCTCTATTTCTATATTTGTTATTTCTACTTCTTCTGGATTATTTATTCTTATTGTTATTTCTGCTTCCGTTGTATTTGGTTTTATTGCTTCTAGACTTTCTATTACTAAATCTATATTATCTATTTCTTTATTTTCATCCACATATATATCTTCTTGATTTGGTAATAGTTCTGTTCCTTCTATATTATATAACTTTGGTAATATTCCTTCGCCTTTACCATCATAATTATAATTATCACCTAAATCCAAACTTAAAACCTCTTCTTCATTTAAAAGAGTAGCTCCTTTTTCTTCGTTATTTTCATAACCGTTTAATAACTGTTTTTCATATGCATAGTTATTACTTACTGTATCAGAATTGTTTCCAATTGTTCTATTTAAAATATCCAATCCCGATGTTGTGTATATGTTTCCTATACTTAAATTATTTGTAATAGATTCTAACCTACTACCAGAGTATAAACCAATTATTCCTCCAACATTACTGTTTGTTGTTGAAATATTTACTTTTGAATAACAATTTTCTATGTTTGCAGTTCCTATTGCTCCTATAATTCCTCCTACGTTTAAGTTAACTGAATTAATTTGCCCTTCTGCATAACAGTTTCTTATTTTATTTGAATTGTCACCTAAGCCAGCTATTCCACCTATTCCAGAACTTACACCTTTTGTATCATTTATATATAATCTTTTTACATAACAATTTTCTATAGTTGTGTTAGCAATTTGTCCAACTAATCCTCCTATTATAACGTTACTCAAATTGCCACTTACCGTTATTTTGACATTATTAGCCGAACAATTTTTTAATGTTGAATAAACTGAATCATGCAATATTGCTCCAGCTCCCCAATTACCTGTTTTTGTTATAGTAACATTTGACATATGCACATTATCAATTGTTGAACCATTTTGAGCGTGCGTTATTAGTCCCCCATTCGACGTTACTTCTTGATTAAAATTGGTTATAAATAAATTATTTAAAGTTCCATATAAATTACCAATAAATCCGATATCACTGTTCATATTTATATTTGATATAGTATGTCCATTTCCGTTTATTATTCCGTTTATATTTGGCAAATTTATAGTATTTCCTTCATTTATAAAATTTAAATCAGACATAAGCATATAGTTTTCAGTAGGTGAATCATTTATAGCCTTCCAGTCATTTACATTCCATATTTCTTTATATAAATCTACATTTATTACTCTTTCCCCTGCATCATATGGTCTCGTATATGAACTTCCAAATGCACCTTTTACAGTAATACTTTGTACATCATAACTTGATACACGTATTACTGGATTTTTTAATTCTGCTATTACAGTACTTTTTCCATTACTATATTCTTGTGATAGTATCTCTACATCTAAGTTTGCTATTTTTATTTCGCTTATTTGCTCTGCTGATGGATTATTTACGCTGAACTGTACTTTTACCGTATCAGTTCCTTGTTCTAATACCCTTGTTGATAATATATCCGGTAAATCAGCATCTTCTACTTCTGGCAATTCTATATACTCTTGTGCAGGCATAACATCTGGCATATATACCTGCGGATAATACCCCCCATTCACGAGCTCATCTACAATAAAAGCTTTGTTTCCATTTATTAATTGATTCTGGTATACAACATCCCATAGCGATAATTTATTACCTTTTATTTCAAGCTCATCTGTATATATTGCATCAGAAAAATAGTAATTGTTATATATTTTTTTAGAATTCTTATTTTGTATATTAGGGCCATAATCCAAATTATCTTTAGGTTTTTCCTCTATAGAGTAAACATTTTGAATTGTTGCATTACCATCATTTGTATAAACTAAATTTGATACTTGGTTAGAACCATTAATGTAATTAATATTTATAATTGTAAACATGTTTTCTATTATTCCATTACCAGTATTATATTGCGTCATTCTCACAACACCTGATGCATTACCTGACTCTAACATATATCCATTTCTTATAGTTCCATAATTTTGATAGTTCATACCTGAAATTGAATATGCATCTTTTAAATTAATAACAAAATTTTCTATAAATCCATAATTATTGTAAGCCAATAACCAAAAATCCGTATTTTCGTTTTGGTTTGTTTCAATTAAATTTAATTGTACATTCTTTAAAGTTCCATAATTTTCAAGAGTTAATCCTCCATGTAATATTGTAGCGACTGAATTATTTATCTTTAAATCAAATATTAAATTCTCTAAAGCCCCTTTGTTTCCTATTCTATGAAATATTTGAGAATTATTACTTAAGTCTCTTTTTAAAGTTTTACCATTAAAATCGATTCTTCCTTCAAATGGAAGTCCATAATATCCAAATCTATACTGAGTTCCAGAAACTCCTGATAAATCTATATCATTTAATACTATATATTCTCCATATGGTTGTATTTTTAGAAAATCATTTAAATTTCTTATTCCCTTTATTTCTTTTCCACCTTCTGTTGAAAATTCTTGTGAGTCTAATCCATAATATCTATCTGATATTTTTACCAATAATTCTATTCTATAATTTGCATCTGGTTCTAAATTGTAAGTTTTTTGTACATTTTCTACTATATTGCTTTCGCCTATTTCTTCGTAACGAATTTCTTGAACTTGTTCATCATTTTTGTAGATTCTTATGTAATAGTCATTAGTGATTATTTCATTTCTTGCATCAATCACTGTTACTAATACATTTACGTTATAATCATATTTAAATTCTTCGTAATCTGTTTTTCTATTGCCAAGTTCTGCTTGTAAATCTTGTATTTCTACTTTTGTACTATCTGTTACAACCCTAAATCCTATATATCCTGTTTTACTCAATGTTGTTGTATAACTATATTCTTTCCAATCATTACTTAAATCATTTATCGTATAATATGTTGTATAACTAGTGTTATTAAAATCCTCATTATCTTTTTCTATAATTTGAATATTGGTATTATAACTTGTTTTAGCTTTAAAACTTATTGTTATTTCTTGTCCTAAATATTTACTTAAGTCATAGTATGTACAACTTCTATCACTTGTTAAACCTTTTAGAGTTAAAATTTTTGTATTTTCATTATAATTTAAAACATATTCGTAACTTGTATTAAAACATCTTTCGTACCAATTTACCTTAGATGATACATCAATTAAGTTTTTACCTGTTGGTGTCTTTTCTAATCCTATTAAGTCTAAGTTACCACTTATACCAGTTTCTGTTACTATTTTTATTTCTTTTAATATATAATCTGCCTCGTATGTTGCATCTGTACTTCCTATGTTGTATTGCGGTACATATACTATTATTCTATATGTTTCATTTGGTGTTAGGTCTTCGTATGTTTTTCTTTCATATTCTGCATTTGTTGGCATTTCACTTAAATCTATTAATTTATTGTCCTTATCTCTTACTTCTATTCTTACTTGATTTGTTAATACTGCATTATCTATATCTTCTATTCTTATGTCTAAGTCTATCATTGTTCCTATTACAAATTGGTTTCTTACTTGTACTTCTGCTGGCATTTTTAGTGTTATTATCTGTTCTAGATTTTGTTTATCTTCTACTACTGTTTCTATCGAGCCTTGTTTTACTGTAGTTATTACATCTATTCTGTATATTGTGTTTGAATTTAATTGGTCTAAGTTTAATTCTATTTCTTCGGATACTTTTAATTGTTCTACTTGTTCATCTGTTAATGTTATTCTTTTTATTTCTGTTTCTTCTGGCTCTTCTCCTTCATCATACTCTATATTTTTTCCTTGGTCATAAATTACGACTTCTACTTTATTTAGAATAGCTACTAGTCTTGCATCTGTTTGATTTGTATCTATACTTATTCCAAGTTGTATACTATCTTGTTTTACTTCTTTATCATCTATATGTACTTGCATGTATCCTAGTGAAGCTAATGGTCTTGTTACAAAACTTCCTCTTCCTAGTTCTGCATTTTGTTGTTTTCCATCTCCATTTTCTAGATTGTAATCTCCATAAATTATGATTTGGTAGTATCCATTCGGATCAAGGTCATTGAATGTTAATTTCTCTTTTTCATTGCTTTTGTTTAAAGTACCTTGCTTTACTACATCTCCACTTTGGTTTGTTATTTCATATCTATAATTTTCTAGTTTTACATTGTCCTTGTTTGTTAAAGTAATTTCAAGGTCTACTTCTGTAACATCTTGTTTTGTTACTCTTATACTTGCACTTGGTGCTTGTTTTGATGTTATTGTTTCTCCTGTGTTGTTTTTTTCTTTTAACTCGTTGCCGTATCTATCAAATGCTGTGATTTCGTATTTTATTTTGCTGTTTGATGTTAGGTTTTCGCTTGTTTGGAAGGTTATTTCTTTTCCAGCTTTTAATTCGTCTATCTGGTCATTTGTTAGTCTATATGCTGCATCTCCTATCTCTACTTGTAACCTTGAAATTCCTTTTATTACTTCTTCATTTAAATCATTGTTTAGTTTTAGGTTTATTAGTTCTATTTTGTTTGAATATATTTCTCCATTTTGGAAACTAAAGTCTATTGTTCCTAATGCACTTATTGGTTTTGTTTTTACTGTTCCGTTGTAGAATTCTTCTTCTTTCTCTACACCGTCTTCATCATAGTAGTAAAATACTCCTCTTATCTCAAACTCTGTATCTGGTTGTAGGTTTGTTATTTCTATGTTTCCTGTTTGTGTTGCTAGTGCTCTTCTATTTAATCTTCCGTCTAAATATATTTCAAATATTACTCCTCTTGATATTACACCTGCTCTATCTGTTACTGATAGATTTGTGCTTATTGTATATACACCTGATTCAAAATCTGTACAGCTTACTGTTGGTTTCTCCCACATACCCTCTTGCCACTCTTGTTCTTCTGGTTCAGTTGTTTCTATTTTATTTGTGTTGCTTTCATTATTTTCTTTATGCGTATTGTTTTCTTCTGAAGTTGTGTTCTCTGCTATTTCGTTTGTTTCATTTACTACTTCTTCTTTATTATTATTTTCTTCAACTTGAATAATCCCTAGTCTCTCTAAGAATGTCTTATATATTAATTCTTCTTCATTAACTTCTATCTTAGAATCCATGTCTATATCGTTTATTCTTTTATACTGCATATACCAAATTTGCACATCAGTGTCGTCTTGCATCTCATAATATGCTATATAATCTTCTGTAAAGTATATATTACTGAATTCTTTTATTTCATAGCTGTTTGATGCTGTATTTATTTTTATTTTTCCTACGTTTGTATAAATTTCATCTTCACTTTTTAAGAATATGTACTTGTTTCCATCTGCTCTTGTTATATCCGCTCCGTTATACATTACTCCATCTGTCATCATGAAGTCCGGGTACCCTTCTACTTCTTCATAATTTACTGTTATTAATCTAGTAGTTGGTCCGATGTTTAGCAAAGCGTTTCCCTCATTTATGTATATTGGATAGTTTATATCTATTTCTTTTTTATCATCTTCTCCAATGTAATATGAATTTAATCTTTTATATAATAAGTCATTTTCGTGCACTTCAACTAAGTCTAAGTATGGATTTACATTAGACACATCGCTATTTTTTAGGTTCTCTACCATTGATTTACCTTCTACTGCATATCCACTATATGTTATTATCATTTCTGGTGCATATCTTAAAAACACATAATATATAATAGCTATTATGATTAACATTATAATTAAACCTATTAAAATAAATGTAGGTAAATTTTTGGTATTTATTCTCTTAGTTTTATTATTTAGTCCTTTATTTAATTTTCTATTTTGTTTTGCCTCATTATTTCTAATTTGTCTCTTTTTCACTATACCTCAAATCCTTTCTGCTTTTGATTTTCTATAAACTTTTCTCTAAAGTATTTAATAGTTTCTAATTGACTTTTATGAGTTTTCACACGCAAAAAGAATAGACCATATCACCATAAATGTTTCTTTTAAAAACATTTACAATAATACAGTCTATCCCTGTAGTTACTTTATCTATATATTTTGAAATTTGAGGCATGCTTAATAGAATTCTTCTTGCGAAGAATCTGTTATCTAATAGTGTGCCCTCTCTCTCTCTCTCTCTCTCTCTAGAGCCATGCGGTTTTCAAGCTTCATCATTTCTTTCTAGTCTCCTTTTCTTCTTTTTCCTTGTTTTTCAAGCATTTTCACTTGTTTTTATGTGTTAATTCGAATTTTGATTTTTCTATTTCTAATTTTGTTTTCTTTTTATTTTTTATTTCATTTTGTATTATTTTTTACTTAATAATCCATCCACTTTTTTCTAACTTTTAAACGCAAAAAAGGATAGGCTATATTGCCATAAGCGTTTTGTTACAAACATTTACAGCAATACAGTCTATCCCTGCAATTACTTTATTTATATATTCAATTCCAGCCACGCTTAATAAGATTCTTCTTGCGAAGAATCTATTGCTTAATAGTGTACATATTCTTTTCCAGTTCTTTTGGTAGGAACATAGTGTGTGTGTGTGTGTGTGTGTGTGTACAGTACCAAGGCTTTCAGGCTTTATCATTTTTTTAGTCTCCTTCTTTTTATCTCAGACAACTACAGTTTAAGGTTTATTTACTCAAACTGATATTTTCATTATAACATAACTATTTAAAATTGAAATACTATTTCATAATTTTTTTATATTTTTTTTGTATTTGCAATTTTAAATTATGTTAATTAGTCGTGCCAAAGTGGTCTGTCCCCATTGGCATCATTAGCACATATAAATTATTTTATCTCTTTAATATAATTTTCTGTATTCCATATTGCATATAACGGAATATTTAATATTTTATCGTCCAATTTTATATTAAGTAATGAATATCGTATCGCTAATTTTGGATTATATTCTTTCATATAAACTTTTAAGCTTTGTGCTTTCACATTGATTCCTGCTTTTGCTTCAACTGGTATTATTAGATTTTTATATGCATATACGAAATCTATTTCACTCTTAAAGTCGTTTGACCAATAATATATTGTATTTATCTTTTTTATATTGCTTAATTCTTGAAGTACAAATTGTTCTGTAAGTAAGCCGTTGAATTCGCTATATATAGCATCTTTTTCAATTATTGTTTCGTATGGTAATTCGCATAATACCCTTAGCAATCCTACATCTAACAAATAAATTTTAAATGCTTTTAAATCTTCATACGCTTTTAGTGGTTGTTTATCTCCACATTTTACTCTATTTACTAACCTTATTAATCCAGTATCTTTTAACCAATTAATTGAATTTTCGTATTCTCTTGCTCTTGCTCCATCTTTTACAACTCCATATACAAATTTTCTATTTTCTTTTGCTAGTTGTGATGGTATACTATTCCATACATATTGTATTTTTGTTGCTGTACTGCTATCTGTATGTTTTGAAAAATCTCTTTCGTAAGCTTCCAATATTCCCTTCTGCACTCTTTCAACTGATTCAAAATCCTTTTCAGATAACCAAGTTCTTACTGCTCTTGGCATTCCACCTATAACAAAATATTTTTTTAGGTAATCTTTTAATTTGTCTGTTATTATATCTGGTAATTGTTCCAATTTGTTGCTTTTTATTATATTTATTAATTCTTGTTCATCGTTAGCAATTAAAAATTCTTCAAAATCTAATGGCTGTAGCTCTAAAAAATCTACTTTTCCTACTGGAAACGAAACTTTATCATGAAGAAATACCCCCAGTAAACTTCCTGCACAACAGATAACATATTCTGGTGCTTCTTCGGCAAAATATTTTAAAGATGTAAGTGCTCTTGGTAATTCTTGTATCTCATCAAATATTATTAATGTTTTTTCTGGTTCAATTTTCTTATGATGTACAGCTGATAAGTATTCTATAATTCTCTTTGGTTCTATATTTCCTTCAAATAAATTGTTGATATTTCCCGCATTTTCAAAATTTATATATAATACATCATCAAAACATTCTTTTCCAAATTCTTGTAGAATCCATGTTTTGCCAACTTGTCTTGCTCCTTTTAGAATTAGAGGTAATCTATCTTTCTTATCTTTCCATTCTTTTAACTCTGATATAAGTTTTCTATACATATTATTATCAACTCCTAACAATTTTTATAGAAATTTATTAAAATCACATTTTCTTGACCAATCTAGGTATATTGTATCACATTTTCTTGACCAATACAAGAAATTTTGTACTATGTCAAGAAAGTAGACACGAAAAAAATTATTTTTTATTTTGTATTTTTTTAAGTGGACACAGAAAACGGACCTAAATTGTTAAATTATTTATCTAACAATTCAGGTCCAATATTATTTTATTTTTTTTATAATTTTTTATATTTGCGATTTCAAATTATGCTTTTCTTTTATGCTGTTTTTCCTTTGTGTTATTTTTCTTGCTGTTTTTATATACCACTTTTCTTAAAACAACTAATGCTATTATGGCAACTGCAATTATTGAAACAACTATTATTGCACCATTGGCTTGTGGTTTTTCTTCGTTTGTATCATAGTTGTAAACGCTTTCTAGTCCATTTTGTTTTATCTTTTCTGTTTCTGATACTGGATTTTCATCTTCTCCATTTAGTATTTCATCTTCACTGTATACTTCATATTCTCCTGTATCCGCATTGTACACTGTAATGTAGTTGTTGTCTGAAATTGTATTACTTATGTTATTGTTAGCTGTTGAGTTTGTGTCTGTATTAGCATTAGCTAAAATATTGTCACTGTTGTTCAAAATAGTATTAGTTGCACTTGAAGTGCCAGCTTCATTTTTATTGTTTTCTTGCATTGCTTCTTCAACTGGTAATTTAGCAAGTTTTGCTTCTAATTCTTTACTCTTTGCATATTCTTGCCCCCTATCTTCATAGTCATTCCATATATTAGAAAAACTTCTTGTTAAATAACTTACTAATCCTTCATCTGCTTTTTCTTCATTTTCATATATAACATTTCCAGTTACATAGTTGACCACAATTACCTTTCCAGTATTGTATAGCACCATCATTTCAGGCTTTTCTACATCTGTATTTTGAACTATTTGATTAATGTTGCTAGTTAAGAAGTTATTTGGATATTGTAGCATTTCTTTTAAGTCTACTAATTCTCCTGCACTGTTTAATATTGTTTGATACTCTTTATTGTTGTAATTATCTACAATACTGTTTCCTATTTTAATATCTACATTATTTGCTATTGCTGAAAGTTGTCCGTTTCTTATGTTGTAAATTTGTAGTTTTACACTTCCGTCTATCATACTGTATGTTCCATAAACTTCAATGGTACTACCTTTGTAATCGTATGTGTGAAGTGGTGTTGTTGTTTGTTGTAATGCAGTTGTAACCGTTTCTCCCGACGTTTTTTGAGTTGCAATATCCACAATTTGCCCATTACTATTTAATGCATAGCCTTCATATACATTTACATAGTTTCCTGGTTGTAGTTCTCCGTTTATGTATAAATTTGTGCCAAGCAAGTATGCATTGTTTGCTCCAACCAAACTCGCCTCACTTCTTACAGCTTCTGGTTTTATCGTTATTGTTTCTTTATCTTGTCCGTTTGTTAGTTTTATTTCAAGTGTATCTTGGTAATTGTATTTGAATGTGTATGTTCTCTTTGCTAAATTATTAGTTGAACCCTCATCTAAATCATTATCTAGGTCGATTGTTTCTTTTTCATCTCCGTTTACAAAGTATGTGAAACTTGCTCCTTCTGGAATATCACTAAAGTCTATATTTATCTCATCTACCTTTGTTGGATACACTTTATAACTTGGTAATGATTCTAAACTTTGTGTTGATATTCCATTTGCATCAGATAAGTTGTTTGTATTAGCTCCAGTTCCATTTGCATTATCATCGTTTTCATCATCAACACTTAATGAATTTAACTCAGCAATTTCTGGATCTGTTGGTAGGTCAACTCCTGTTTGTAATTCAGGCTTATATTGATATCTATCTGATATTATAGGATACTTTTCTCTTGATAATGAATTAAAGTTCCAATCTGATATAGTTAATCCAATCTTACTTAAATATGTATCTTGCCTATCTAAATCATTTCTTACTAAGTATTGATTATTTTCTATATTATCATTTGTACTATATACATGATTACCATTCAAAGTACTGTATTTATATACATATGTATTTGTTATATATCCATTTTCATCCTGTCTTCCACCTATTATTAGTGAGCCAGTAGAAGTATTTGTGCTTATTACATCTGCATCAATATAGTTGTCATAGTAGAATGATTCTTCTCTATATATTTCGGTAGCAATATTTCCAATTAGTCCTCCCGATTTAGTTTGAGATTCAATTTCTGTGTCTAGCACCATGGATTCTACTATATTTATTCTATATCTAGAAGCTGTCATATTAGAATTATCCATAAATCCTATTATTCCACCTGCATTACTACTTGCTTTTACTCCAGCATTTACAAACGCCCTAGTAACCCCTCCATATTTAGTCTCTCCTATAGCACCTCCAACATTCATATTGCCTTGAATTGTAGTATTACTTAAGGCACATCTATTCACAGCAATGCTCGTTACGCCAGAATCTTGCCCTCCAATAAATCCACCTACACCATTTCCATTACTTATTATTTGCGAATTCGAAACACGAGATTCCTCAACAACTGACCAAGAACCCGTTCCTATTATCCCACCTACACGTTCCGCATTTAATGAAGGTGTATTTATAATACAAGAATCCACAACACACTTAAACAAACAAAGACCAGTATGACGTCCGGAAACACCACCAACTAATCTACTTCCTATTATATTGCAAAATTGTACTAATACGAATTGACAATAATCGGAATTGTAACCAGCAGCTATAGTCATTTGTCCAGAAACGCCACCAACTGATGAATTTCCTATTATATCAGTATTTTTCACTGTTATATTTGAAATATAACCTCTGTTAATCTCTCCAAAAATTCCACCTATATAATTTGTGCCACTTATATTAGAATCAACTATACTCAAATCACTTGTTTTTATTCCTATTCCAGCTTGATATCCTACAAACCCACCAATATAATTTGATGTTCCTTTTATTGTTATATTTTTTCCCACTATATTTTTTTCTTCTCCTTCGCCATCTATTGATGCATATCCTACTAATCCACCAATAAAACCATTTCCATTTATTGTTATATCTTCTAGTTCAATATTATTTATTGTTCCTGATGTCATTCCTCCAATCATTCCCAAATAATTCATTTCCTTTGCATTTATTGTTATGTTTGTAAAAGACAAGTTTTCTATTTGTGCATTATTACTTGCTATAACTCCAAAATAGCTTCCCGAACCTGCTGTATTTGTTAATATAATATTTTTAAATCCAATATTTTTCATGCTTGTTTTTACATTATTTATTAATCCTGTGTTAGCCGTATCATATTCAAGTTCTATATTTTTCAATGTATATATATTGTTTTCGGCTTCTAATCTATTTACTGTTATATTGTTTTTTACATTATCTTTTCCACTAAAATCTATATCTGACATCAATCTATAATTCTGATACGTTCCCTCTTCAATACTTTGCCAGTCTTCATATGTATATATTTCTTTGAAAAATTGTACTTGTATTTCTATATTTACTTCTTTCAGTTCGTCTATTTGCCCACTATTCGTTCTATAATTTATTCCAACTAATTTATAACTATCATAATATCTAATAGGTGTTGCTTCAACTGTAATACTTGTTTTTCCGTTCTGTGTTACATTTCTTGTAACTGCAGAAATATTCATATCTTCAATTTGTATTCCTGTTATTTCTTTTTCATCTGGATTTGTTATTTGTACTGTTATTTCTGCCTCTGTTGTGTTTGGCTTTCTAACCTCTATATTTTCTACTTCCAATTGCACATTAGCACCATTTTCTTCAATATATATATCTTTTTGATTCGGCAATAGGTCTGTTCCTTCTAAATTATATAATTTAGGCAATATTCCTTCTTCTTTTTTATCATAATTATATTTATCTCCTAAATCTAAATTTATTATTTCTACTTTACTTAATAATGTAGCACCTTTTTCTTCTTCACGTACATATCCATTTAATACTTGATTTACATACGCATAGTTGTTTTCTGTAGTATCAATACGATTTCCAACTATTCTATTTAAAACATCTAAGCCAGATGTAGTATATATTGTCCCTATACTTAGGTTATTCACAATAGTGGTTACGTCATCGCTTGAGCAAATACCGACTATTCCTCCAACATTTGCATTGGTAGTTGATATATTTACTTTAGAATAGCAATTTTCTATATTATTTGCTCCAATACTACCTATTATTCCTCCTACATTTATATTGTCAGAAACTATGGTTCCTTCCGCATAAGAGTTTCTAATATTATTGGTTCCTTGTCCGTTACCAATTAATCCTCCAACTCCAGAACTTACTGCTTTTGTGTCAGTTATGCTTAACCCCTGCACGAAGCAGCATTCAATCGAGCCATTATTACTTAGACCAATAAGTCCACCCACATAAAGTTCATCTTGCAAACCTTCCATATTTATATTAATATCTGTTACAGAACAATTTTTAATAACAGCTCCAGTAATGTAACTGACAATTCCTCCCACTCTTCCTTTTGATGTCTTATTTATGTTACTTGTTTTAACGTGTACATTATCAATCGTAGAACCTACTTGAGCATTTGCAATTATCCCCCCTGTTGTACTAACATCCTGATTAAAATTATTAATATAAATATTTTCAAATTTACCATATAAGTTTGATATTAATGTATAATTATTTGTTAAATTCAAGTTTGATATTGTGTGTTCATTTCCATTTATTATCCCATTTATTGTTCCTAAACCAATAGTATTTCCTTCATTTACAAAGTTTAAATTGGTCATCAACATATAATTTTCTGTAGGAGAATTATTAATTTTCTTCCAGTCATTTATATTCCATATTGCTTTATATAAATCTACATTAATTACTCTTTCTCCTTCTTCATATGGTCTCGTATACGAACTTCCAAACGCACCTCTTGTTGTAATACTTAGCACATCATAATTTGATACACATATAACTGGATTTATTAGTTTCGCTATTACTGTACTTTTTCCATTATTATATTCTTGAGATAAAATTTCTACATCTAAGTTTTCTATCTTTATATCACTTATTTGTTCTGCTGATGGGTTATTTACACTAAACTGTACTTTTACTGTATCAGTTCCTTGTTCTAATACTTTTGTTGATAGTATATCAGGTAAGTCTGCGTCTTCTATCTCTGGTAGCTCTATATATTCTTGTGCTGGCATTACATCCGGCATATTTAAGTGAGGGTAATAACCTTCATTAACCAAATCATTTACTATAAATGCCCCATCACTATTAATTAGCTGATTTTGAAACTGAGCATCCCACAACGATAATTTATTTCCTTTTGTTTCTAATTCACTTGTATATACTTCACCTGCAAAATAATAATTGTTATATACTCTTTTAGACGCTTTACTATATATATTGGGTCCATTATTTTTATTTATATGAGTCTTTACAGGATCCACAGAGTACACATTTTGTACTGTTGCATTACTATTATTGTCACAGCAAATATTGCCCTTATCTTTTTTATTATCGCTTAAAACTTCTATCCCTACTAAAGTAAATACATTTTCAATCAATCCATTTCCATCATTCCAGGCAACAACCCCACCAACAACAAGTCCAACATTAGTGTTATTTAACATTTTTATGTTTTCGCCATATAAGTAACCATTTCGTACATCCCCATAATTCCATTTAACTACCAAGCTTACAATTGAATTTCCATAAAAAGGTTCGTCCAAACAAACAACAAAATTTTCAACCGTTCCATGATTACCACCAATTCCTAAACAAGATTCGTTATTATTTACAACTGTTGATTCTAATAGATTTATTTTTAAATTTCTTACAATTCCATAATTTATATTAATTAAATAACCATTTATAGATGTATCAATATTGTTATTCATTTTTACATTAAAGACAATATTTTCAAGTACACCGTTTTGACCAACCCCAACAAATAGATAGCCCACATTGTTTTTATTACCTCTTGTTAAGGTTTTACCATTAAAATCTATAGTTCCCTCAATCCATATATAATAAGCATTACCAAATCTATATTGATTTCCAGAAGCATTTGATATGTCTAAATCATTTAGTACAATATATTCTCCATATGGTTGTATTTTCAAAAAATCGTTCAAATTAAATATTCCTTTTAATTCTCTTGAACCATTTGTTGAGAATTCTTGTGAATCTAGTTCATAGTATCTCTCTTCAATTTTTACTAATAGTTCTATTTTGTAATTTGCATCTGATTCGATGTTATATGTTTTTTGTGCATTTTCTACTTTGTTATCTTCTCCAATTTCTTCATAGCAAATTTCTTGAATTTGCTCATTATTTTTATAAATACGTATATAGTAATCGTTTGTAGTTATTTCATTTCTAGCATCATTTACTGTTATAGCTACGTTTGCATTGTAATCATATTTAAATTCTTCATAATCTGTTTTTCTATTTCCAAGCTCTGCTTGTAAGTCTTGAATTTCTACTGAAGTATTGTCGTTAGCTATTCTGAATCCAATGTATCCCGTTTTATTTAATGTGACTGTATATGTATAAGCTTGCCAATCATTTGTTAAATTGTTTATTGTATAATAAGTATAATAAGTTGTACTATTAAAATCATTTGTTTCTTTTTCTATAATACTCATTCTAGCACTATTTGTTGTTCTTGCTTTAAAGCTTATAGTTATTTCTTCTCCTAAATATTTGCTTAAGTCGTAGTAATTTAGATTGTTATATGATGATGAGCCTCCTAATGTAAGTATTTGTGTACTCTCATTGTAATTTATGCCATATTTAGCATCTGTATTAAAACACTTCTCATACCAATTTACTTTAGAGGAAACATCTATTAAATTTTTTCCTGTTGGTGTTTTTTCTAATCCAATTAAATCTAGATTACCACTTATACCTGTTTCTGTTACAATTTCTATCTCTTTTAATATGTAATCTGCTTCATACGTTGCATCTGTACTTCCTATGTTATATTGTGGTGCATACACTATTATTCTATATGTTTCGTTTGGTGTTAGGTCTTCGTATGTTTTTCTTTCATAGTCTGCATTTGTTGGCATTTCACTTAAATCTATTAATTTATTGTCCTTATCTCTTACTTCTATTCTTACTTGTTTTGTTAATACTGCATTATCTATGTCTTCTATTCGTATGTCTAAGTCTATCATTGTACCTATTACAAATTGATTTCTTACTTGTACTTCTGCTGGCATTTTTAGTGTAATTAGTTGTTCTAAGTTTTGTTTATCTTCTACAATAGTTTCTACTGTACCTTGTTTTACTGTGGTGATGACGTCTATTCTGTATATTGTATTTGAGTTTAATTGTTCTAGGTTTAGCTCCACTTCTTCGGCTATTTTTAAGCTTTGCACTTGTTCGTCTGTGAATGTTATTCTTTTTACTTCTGTTTCTGTGTTTGGTGTATTATCTGATGTTCCACTTTGATTATCGTTTTCACTTTCGCTATTTCCATCACTTTCATTATCATCATTTACGTCGTTATCTCTTCTACTTTCACTATTATCTCCATTTCTTTCCTGGTTATTGCCATTGTTGCCGTCGTTTTCGCCATCATTGCTTTCACCATCACTCACATTTTTTCCTTGGTCGTAAATTACAACTTCTACCTTATCTAGTATTGCAAGTAATCTTGTATCTGTTTGGTTTTCATCTATACTTATGCCAAGGTTCATGCTGTTTTGTGTTACTTCTTTATCATCTATATGTACTTGCATATAACCAAGTGATGCTAGTGGTCTTGTTACAAAACTTGCTTTTCCTAATTCTGCATTTTGTTGCATACCATCTCCATTATCTAGGTCGTAATCACCATAGATTATTATTTGATAATATCCATTTGGGTCTAAGTCATTAAATGTTAATGTTTCTTTACTTCCATCATTTGCTGTTCCATTGTTTCCTAATATTCCTTGTTTTACTATTTCTCCACTTTGGTTTGTTATTTCATATCTATAGTTTTCTAAGCTTACATTATCTTTGTTGTTTAATGTCACATCAAGGATTACTTCTGTTACATCTTGTTTTGTAGCTGTGATGCTTACTCTTGGTGATTGTTTTGATGTTACTGTTTCTCCTTCGTTATTTATTACTTTTAGCTCATTTCCGAATCTATCAAATGCTGTTATTTTGTATTTTATCTTGCTATTTGATGTTAAGCTTTCGCTTGTTTGATAAGTTATTTCTTCTCCTGCTTTTAATTGGTCTATTTGGTCATTTGTTAATCTATATGCTACATTTCCTATTTCTACTTGTATTCTTGATATTCCTTTTATTACTTCTTCGTTTAAATCGTTGTTTAATTTTAAGTATATTAACTCTATTTTATTAGAATATATTTCTCCATTTTGGAAACTAAAGTCTATTGTTCCTAATGCGCTTATTGGTTTTGTTTTTACTGTTCCTGTATAAAATTCTTCTTCCTGTTCTTCTCCATTTTCATCATAATAGTAAAATACTCCTCTTATTTCGAACTCTGTATCTGGTTGTAAGTTTGTTATTTCTATATTTCCGGTTTGTGTTGCTAATGCTCTTCTATTTAAACGTCCGTCTAAATATATTTCAAATATTACTCCTCTTGATATTACCCCTGCTCTATCTGTTACTGATAAATTTGTTCTTATTGTGTATACTCCACTTTCAAAGTCTGTGCAACTTACTGTTGGTTTTTCCCACATACCTTCTTGCCATTCTTGTTCTATTGACTCGCTTTCATTTGTTGTTGTGTTGCTTTCGTTATTTTGTTCTTGTTCTATTCCTTCATTTGGCTCTTCTTCAACATTGTTTTCTGTTGGCTCTTCTATTTCATTCTCTACTGTATTTTCTACTTCTTCATTATTATTTTCTTCTGCTTGTATAATTCCAAGTCTTTCTAAAAATTCTTTATATGTTAGTTCTTCTCCATTAACTTCAATTTTTGAGTCCATGTCTATATCGTTTATTCTTTTGTATTGCATATACCAGTTTTGCACATTGTTTTCTCTTCCATCGTTCTCATTATCAGAATAACCGTCTTGCATTTCATAATATGCTATATACTCTTCTGTGAAATATATATTACTGAATTCTTTTATTTCATATTCATTTAACGAAGTTGCTATATTTATTTTTCCCACATTGGTATAAATCTCATCTTCGCTTTTTAAAAATATGTACTTGTTGCCATCTGCTCTTGTTATATCTGCTCCGTTATACATTACTCCATCTGTCATCATGAAATCTGGGTATCCTTCTACTTCTTCATAGTTCACTGTTATTAATCTAGTAGTTGGTCCTATGTTTAATAATGCATTACCTTCATTTATATATATTGGATAGTTGATATCAATTTCCTTTTTGTCATCTTCTCCAATATAATATGAATTTAGTCGTTTATATAATAAGTCGTTTTCACGCACTTCAACTAAGCCTATGTATGGATTTACATTAAACACATCACTGTTTTTTAGGTTTTCTACCATTGTTTTTCCTTCTACTGCATAACCACTATATGTAATTATCATTTCTGGGGCATATCTTAAGAACACGTAATAAATAATTGTTATGATAATTAGCATTATGATTAAACCTATCAAAATAAAGGTCGGCAGATTTTTTGTATTTATTCTTCTGTTCTTATTGTTTAGGTCTATATTTAATTTTTTATTTTGCTTTGCCTCATTATTTCTATTTTTTCTCTTTGTCATTTCACATCTTTCCTTTCAGCTTTTGATTTTCTCTATTCTGCACTTTTCATTAAGTTGCTTCGTACCTTTTTCTGTAATTCATTTTTTTTTATATTCTCGCATTATTCTTTACGTACACGCAAAAAGGATAGGCTATATAACCATAAATGTTTTTCCTATAAACATTTACAGTAATACAGTCTATCCTTGTAATTACTTTATTTTTATATTCAATTCCAAGCACGTTTAATAAAATTCTTCCAGCGAAGAATTTATTACTTAATAATGTACATATTCTCTTCCAATTCTTTTGGTAAGAACATATTGTGTGTGTGTGTGTGTACAGCGCCAAGGCTTTCAAGTTTCGTCATTTTTCTAGTTTCCCTTTTCTCTTTTTTGCGTTCTTCTTACTGTTATCTCCAGCTTAAGGTCTGTCCCCAAACATGACAACTTTGTCTTAAAAGAGCCTGTCCCTCAAACTGACAATTTCATTATAACATAATAATTTAAAATTGGAATACCATTTTTTTATATATTGTAAAAAATAGTACATAAATATTAACAATAAAATATTACTTCTTGATCCGGAAAATGTTTTTTCCACTCAGATATTATATAAAAGTAGTTATTAACTATTGTTTCTAATAATTCTGTCAATTCCTTACTTGGTATTTTACTTTTATTATTTGCTAGAATACAACCTCCACTTTTGGTTAGCCATACTTTTGTAGAATTAGGTGTTGGCTTTCCTTTTGAAATATGTATATGTATTGGCTCATTATTTTCATTTGACCAAAAATAAATTTTATATCCGTAAGACCTCTAGTATATTAGGCACTAAGAATCCCTCCTTGTCTTGCCCATCTATAAAAAGATGGCAAACCTCTTTCTACAATTGTTCTAAACATTTCTATTTCTTCGTCTGTGTAGTTTCCGTCTTTATATAATATTTTGCAACTTGGAAGTTCAAATCTAACACTATCAAAGCCTTGTTCTGTTGGTCTTTCGAAGTGTACTTGTATGGTTTCTTCTCCATTTTCGTTTTTTATAATATGTGAAAAGACAACTTCTGTTCCATCAGCATATTTACAATAAGGATACATCATCTTTTATCACTCTCCTTTTTCAGTATAGCATATATTTACTAAATTTACTATTTTTATTCTTCATTATTTAATAGTTTTCATTTTCATGTTTACATCTATATTTTACTATAATATAAACTATAAATCAATAAAAAAATTGTGAGTTATACAATTGTTCTAAGACTAATTTATTAATCCAAAATTTAATAAATTAGTTTGTTCTTTTATTGTACTGAACTCACAATTTTTCTTTTATGTTTTTTTGTGTTTCTCTTTTTATCTATTTATTTTATTATTATTTTTTGTATGCTTTTCCTGTTTGCTGTTATTTTTGTTAATTATTTTTCTTAAAATAGCTAATGCTATTATAGCTACAGCTATTATTGAAACAACTATTATTGCGCCATTGGCTTGTGGTTTGCTTTCTTCGTTTGTATCATAGTTGTAAACGCTTTCTAGTCCATTTTGTTTTATCTTTTCTGTTTCTGATACTGGATTTTCTTCTTCTCCATTTAGTATTTCATCTTCACTGTATACTTCATATTCTCCTGTATCTGCATTGTATACTGTAATGTAATTGTTGTCAGTTGTAGTATTTGTGTTGGTACTTGAGCTGTTGCTTGTGCCTTCTGTTCTTGTTGTTAGGTTTTCATTATTACTATTCTCTATAGTGTTGTTTTCATTTGTAATTCCTGTTTCATTTTTATTATTTTCTTGTATCGCTTCTTCAATTGGCAATTTTGCTAATTTTGCTTCTAGTTCTTTACTCTTTGCATACTCTTGTTGTTTTTGCTCATAATCACTCCATATACTTGATATGCTTCCTGTTATGTAATCAGTTAAGCTTGAATCAGCTTTTTCTTCGTTTTCATAAACTATATTTCCAGTTACATAGTTAAATATTAGTACTTTTCCAGAATTGTATAGAACCATCGTTTCTGGATTTTCAGCATCTGTGTTTTGCACTATTTGTTTTATATTTCTGTTTAAGAAGTTTTCTGGGTATTGTAGCCTTTCTTTTAAGTCTATTAACTCACCTGCACTATTTAATATTGTCTGATATTCTTTGTTGTTGTAATTATCTACTATGTAGTTATCTATTTTCATATCCAAGCTATTTGATAATGCTGATAGTTCTCCGCTTCTTACATTGTATATTTGTTGTTTTATATTGCCATTTACTATGCTATATGTTCCATATCTTTCTATGGTGCTACCGTTGTAGCTGTATGTATGGAGTGGAGTCGTAGTTTGTTGTAATGAGGTTGTAACCACTCCGGCTGTGACTGTTTCGCCTGTTATTCTATCTGTAGATTCTGCTACAACTTCATTGTATGTGTTCTCATTTGTTGAATTTACATCTGTATTGTTTTCATTTTTGCTATCTTCTGCATTTGTTACTGTTTGTTTCGTTGCAATATCCACAATTTGTCCACTGCTATTTAGTGCATAACCGTCATATACATTTACATATTCACCTTGTTGTAATTCTCCGTTTATGTATAAACTTGTGCCAAGTAAATATGCATTGTTGCTACCTACTAAGCTTGCATTGCTTCTTACATCTTCTGGTGTGATTGTTATAACGTCTTCATCTACGCCGTTTGTTAGTTTAATTTCTAATGTGTCTCGATAGTTATATTTGAAGGTATATGTTTTTTGTGTTAGCTCAATTGATTCATTTACATTCAATCCTTCATTTGTATTTTCTATAATTTGTTCACTATTTACACTTTGCTCGATTGTTTCACTTCCACTTTCCACATTTTCACCGTTTACGCTGTACGCAAAACTTACTCCTTCTGGAATATCACTAAAATCTATATTTATCTCATCTACCTTTGTTGGATACACTTTATAACTTGGTAATGATTCTACACTTTGTGTTGATATTCCATTTTCGTCCGTTATATTGTTTGTGTTAGCTCCGGTTCCATTTGCATTATTGTCATCATTCTCATCACTAACACTTAATGAGTTTAACTCTGTAATTTCCGGATCTGTTGGTAATTCTACACCAATTTGTAGTTCTGGATAGTATAAGTATGAATCTTTTATTTTTGGATATTTGCCATCTGACACTGATGCATAGTTCCAGTATGTTGTTCCTAATCCAATTTTACCTGAGAATGTATTTTGTTTATCTAGGTCTGTTCTTACTAAATATTGGCTATCTTTTATATTGTCATTTGCTGCATATGCATAGTTTCCATTTAATGTACTGTATTTGTATACATATGTGTTCTCTATATATGGATTTTCATCTGGTCTTCCTCCAATTATTAGTGAACCTGTTGAAGTGTTTGTACTTATTACATCGGCATCAATGTAGTTGTTGTAATAAAATGATTGGTCTCTATATATTTCTTTTGCTATATCTCCAATTAAGCCACCTGCTTTAGAAGAAGCTTCCACCTTTGTGTCCAATACCATTGTATTATATACGCTTATTTGATATCTTGATGCATTCATGTTTGTATTGTTCATATACCCTATTATTCCGCCTGCACAATTATTATCTGCTTTTATATCAGCATTTACATACACATGATAATAAGAACCATAGTTTGTTAATCCAATAACTCCACCCACATTTGCTCCAGCATGTATTACGCAATTATTCACTAAACCATAAATTTCATTACTTGAAATTGTCGCACTATTTGTTTTACCAGTAACTCCTCCCACATTTCTGCCATTAGAATTTATCTCAGAGTTTGTGATTTCAAAATAACGAAGTGTATGCCAACTTCCTACCCCTAACAATCCTCCAACATTTTGGGAATTTATAGAAGAAGCAATTATAGAAGAATTATCAACACTCCAAAACCTACTAATACTCATACTTACAAAACCGACCACACCACCTATATTACTACCGTCTCCGGTTATTTTACATGAATTAATCTCTATATACTTTCTTGCAAAAGAAGTATCAGACGAAGCATTATTATATCCGGCATATCCCCCAACATAGCTACCTCCATAGATTTCAGTATTTACCACTTCTATATATGTAATTTCTCCATTATAAGCAAGCCCAAATACTCCTCCGGTATTATCTTTTCCTGTTATATTTGAATTTTTTATGGAAATATTACTTTCTTCTATATAATTTCCGGTTTGATGGCCTATAATACCTCCAACATAATCCCCTTTTCCATCTACTGTTATGTTATCTCCTACTATATTTTTTATTTCTCCACTTGTACTTAATCCAATGTCTCCTGCAAGCCCTCCTACATAACTACCTCCATTTAAAGTTATGTCTTTAAGCTTTATATTTTCAATATTTCCCGAAGTCATACCTCCTATCATACCAATATAGTCCATACTACTTGCTTCAATGCTTATATTGTTAAATGTTAGGTTTGCAATCTCACCATTATTTGTTGCTATTATTCCAAAATATTCACCGTCACCACTCGTATTTGCAAGTACAATATTTTCGAATCCTATGTTCTTTATACTTGTTCTTACATTATTTATTAGTCCCACGTTTACTCCATTAAATTCTAATTCTATATTTTTTAGTGTGTATACATTGTTTTCTGCTTCTAGCCTATTTACAGTTATATTATTTTTTATATTTGTTTTTCCACTAAAATCTATATCTGCCATTAATCTATAATTTTGAAATGTTCCTTCCTCTATCGATTGCCAATCTTCATATGTATATATTTCTTTATAAAATTGTACATTTATTTCTATTTCTATGCTTTTTTCTTGTTCTTCCCCATCTAAATTTATATATTTTATCCCTGTTAATTTATAAGTATCATAGTATCTATTAGGTGTTGCATAAACCTCTATATTGGTTATTCCGTTTTGTGTTACATTTCTCGTTATATTATTTACCTGCATATCCTCTATTTCTATCCCTGTTATTTTTATTTCTTCAGGATTGCTTATTCTTACAGATATTTCAGCTTCTGTAGTATTAGGTTTCGATGCTTCTACACTTTCCACTTCTAAATTTACTTCGCCACCAGATGTATCAT
This sequence comes from uncultured Clostridia bacterium, assembly GCA_944389745.1. Classification (GTDB taxonomy): domain Bacteria; phylum Bacillota; class Clostridia; order TANB77; family CAG-508; genus CALXVA01. Next base: position 42,432 of record CALXNM010000004.1, read on the forward strand.
CTACATAGATATTTGTTTGATTTGGTAGTAACTCCGTTCCATCTGTGTTATATAATTTTGGTAACACACCATTAGTCTTACTATCATAATTATACCTATCTCCTAAATCTAAGTTCAATATTTCTTCTTGATTTATTAATATAGCTCCTTTTGCTTCATCTCTTGCATATCCATTTAATAATTGATTTTCATATGCATAATTATCGGTTATATCCGTGCTGTTTCCTATTATTCTATTTACGGCATCTATTCCTGATGTTGTAAATATATTCCCTACACTCAAGTTATTTATTATATTTGTAGAGGCATCAGATCCTGAATATAATCCAATAATGCCTCCCACATTAATATTTGTGGTTGAAATATTTACTTTTGAATAACAATTTTCTAAGTTTATTTTTGATGCTGCTCCAATTATACCGCCCACTTTATTGTTTTCTGAAATTATTGTTCCTTCAGCATAACAATTTTTTATACTATTAGATTCTGAACTACCGTGGCCTACTATTCCTCCAACAGCTGAATTAACTGCTCTTGTATCTTGTATATTTATTCCTTTTGAATAGCAATTTTCTATAGTTGTACTATAACTATATCCTATTATTCCACCTATATACATTGTACTAGGTGTTTCTTCTATATTTGCATTTATTTGTATATTATTTATTGAACAATTTCTTACACTACTCATATACGTATAGTTTATAATACCACCACAATATCCACTCTCTGTTTTTACAATATTAACATCCGTCATATGAACATCATCAATTAAAGTTCCTGTACCAGCATATGCAATAACTCCTCCATTGGTTGTAATTTCTTGATTAAAATTTTTAATGTATATATTCTTTAAGGTTCCTCCATTTAAATTTTTTATAAGTGAACTATTAGATAAATTTATATTTGATATACTATGTTCATTACCATTTATTATTCCATTTACATTACTTAAAGCTACTGTATTTCCTTCATTTATAAAGTTTAAATCTGCCATTAGCATATAATTTTCAGTTGGTGAATCATTCATCTCTTTCCAGTCATTAACATTCCATATTTCTTTATATAAATCCACATTTATTACTCTTTCACCTGGATCATATGGTCTTGTATATGAACTTCCAAAAGCTCCTTTGTTACTTATACTTAGTATGTCATAACTTGATACGCAGATTACTGGATTTTTTAATTCTGCTATTACTGTACTTTTTCCATTACTATACTCTTGTGATAGAATTTCAACATCTATATTTTGTATTTTAATATCACTTATTTGTTCAGCTGATGGATTATTTACACTAAACTGAACCTTTACTGTATCAGTTCCTTGCTCTAACACTTTAGTTGACAGTATATCTGGTAAGTCCGCATCTTCTACTTCAGGTAGCTTTATATATTCTTGTGCTGGCATTACATCAGGCATAATCAATTGTGGATAATAACCTTGGTTGACAAGTTCATCTACATTAAATGCATCGTCACCGTTTATTAGTTGATTTTGAAAAGTAGCATCCCATAGCGACAATTTATTACCTTTTGTTTCTAATTCACCTGTAAATATTTCATCTGCAAAATAATAGTTATTATAAACTTTTTTTGAAGTTTTGGTATATACATTAGGTCCATAAGATAAGTTAGTATTTTCTCCAGTTCCAACAGAATAAACCTTTTGTATTGTAGAATTATTTTCGATTTCAACAACAATATTTCCTTTGTTATTGCCTACGTCCACTAAATTATCTATGCCTACTAGTGTAAACACATTCTCTACAATTGCATTATTAATATTCGAAACAGCAATCTCCCCAACACTTGTTCCTAAGCTACTGGACTCATTTAACACTTTAATGTTTTTACCATAAATATATCCATTTCTAATCACTCCGGAATTATTGCCAACCAATAAAGAGGCACTTCTCAAAATATATAATGGCTCTTGTAAATTAACAATAAAATTTTCTATAGTTCCATAGTTATTTCTCGCACAGAAATATATAATCGTATTATTTTGTTCCGTTGATTCTATCAAATTAATCTGTATATTTCTTATTGTTCCATAATTATAAGAAACAAACATTCCTTGTATAGATACTTCTATTTCGTTATTCATTTTTATATTGAAAACTAGATTTTCTAATATTCCTTTATCTCCTATATTTCTGAATATTGAGTCTCCTCTTGTGTCTCTTATAATTGATTTTCCATTAAAATTAATCTTACCTTCAAAATATAAATCATTACATCCAAATCTATACTGACCCCAAGAAACATTAGAATATCTTGTAAAATCTAGATCATCTAACACAATATATTCTCCGTATGGTTGTATTTTTAGAAAGTCATTTAAATTAAATATTCCTTTTAATTCTTTTGAACTTTCTGTTGAGAATTCTTGTGAATCTAGTTCATAGTATCTCTCTTCAATTTTCACTAATAGTTCTATTTTGTAATTTGCATCTGGTTCTATGTTATATGTTTTTTGCACATTTTCTACTTTATTGTCTTCCCCTAATTCTTCATATCTTATTTCTTGAATTTGTTTGTCGTTTTTGTAAATTCTTATGTAATAGTCATTTGTTGTTATTTCATTTCTTGCATCATTCACTGTTACTAAAACATTTGCATTGTAATCGTATTTAAATTCTTCGTAATCGGTTTTTCTATTGCCAATCTCTGCTTGTAAGTCTTGTATTTCAACTGAAGCATTATCATTTACTATATGAAATCCTATATAGCCAGTTTTGCTTAACGTAACCGTGTATATGTACTCTTGCCAGTCGCTCGTTAAATCATTTATTGTATAATAAGTAGAACAACTTGTATTGTTAAAATCATCACTTGCTTTTTCAATGATACTTATATTTGTACTATCTGCAGTTCTTGCTTTAAAACTTATTGTTACTGCTTGTCCTAAATATTTGCTTAAGTCATAGTATGTACGTCTTCTATCGCTTGTAAAACCTTTTAGAGTTAAAATTTTTGTATTTTCATTATAATTAAAACCATATTCATAACTTGTATTGAAACATCTTTCATACCAATTAACTTTTGATGATACATCTATTAAGTTCTTACCTGTTGGTGTTTTTTCTAAACCTATTAAATCTAGGTTACCGCTTATTCCAGTTTCAGTAACAATCTCTATTTCTTTTAATATGTAATCTGCTTCATATGTTGCATCTGTGCTTCCTATGTTATATTGTGGTGCATATACAATAATTCTGTATGTTTCATTTGGCGTTAGGGCTTCGTATGTTTTTCTTTCATATTCTGAATTTGTTGACATTTCACTTAAGTCTATTAATTTATTGTCTTTGTCTCTTACTTCTATTCTTACTTTATCCACAAGTACTGCTCCATCTAGGTCTTCTATTCTCATGTCTAGGTCTATCATTGTTCCTATTACAAATTGGTTTCTTATTTGTACTTCTGCCGGCATTTTTAATGTTATTATTTGTTCTAAGTTTTGTTTATCTTCTACTACCTGTTCTATCGAGCCTTGTTTTACTGTGGGTATTACATCTATTCTATATTTTGTATTAGAGTTTAATTGCTCTAGGTTTAATTCTATTTCTTCCGATACTTTTAATTGTTCAACTTGTTCATCTGTTAATGTTATTCTTTTTATTTCTGTTTCTTCTGGCTCTTCTCCTTCTTCATATTCTATATTTTTACCTTGGTCATAAACAACAACCTCTACTTTATTTAATATTGCCACTAATCTTGCATCAGTTTGAACTGTATCTATGCTTATTCCTAAATTCATACTGTTTTGTGTTACTTCTTTATCATCTATTTTTACTTGCATATATCCAAGGGATGCTAGTGGTCTTGTAACAAAGCTTGCTTTTCCTATTTCTGAATTAGTGTGAACTCCTTCTCCATTTTCTATGTCGTAATCTCCATAAATTGTGATTTGGTAGTATCCATTTGGATCAAGGTCATTGAATATTAATGTTTCTTTATCTTTGTTCTTATCTAATGTACCTTGTTTTACTACATCTCCACTTTGGTTTGTTATTTCATATCTATAATTTTCTAGTTTTACATTGTCTTTGTTTGTTAAGCTTATTTCAAGGTCTACTTCTGTTACATCTTGCTTCGTTACTCTTATGCTTGCACTTGGCGCTTGTTTTGATGTTATTGTTTCTCCTGTATTGTTCTTCTCTTTTAATTCATTTCCGAATCTATCAAATGCCGTTATTTTATATTTTATCTTGCTATTTGATGTTAGATTTTCATTCGTTTGGAAAGTTATTTCTTTTCCTGCTTTTAATTCATCTATTTGGTCATTTGTTAGTCTATATGCTGCATCTCCTATTTCTACTTGTAGTCTTGAAATTCCACGTATTACTTCTTCATTTAAGTCATTATTTAGTTTTAAGTGTATTAATTCTATTTTGTTTGAATATATTTTTCCGTTTTGGAAGCTAAAGTCTATTGTTCCTAATGCACTTATTGGTTTTGTTTTTACTGTTCCATTGTAGAATACTTCTTCTTGGTCTTTTCCGTCTTCATCATTGTAGTAGAATATTCCTCTAATCTCATATTCTGAGCTTGGTTGTAATCCTGTTATTTCAAGTAATCCTGTTTGTGTTGCTTGTACTCTTCTATTTAATCTTCCATCTAAATATATTTCAAATATTACTCCTCTTGATATTACTCCTGCTCTATCTGTTACTGATAAGTTTGTACTTATTGTATACACTTCACCTTCGAAGTCTGTGCACTTTACTTCTGGTTTTTCCCATTGTCCTTCTTGCCATTTTTGTTCATCTGGATTATTTGTTTCTACTTTGTCTATATTTGAATTATTTTCTTCATGTGTTGTGTTGTCTTCTTTTACTGTGTTTTCTTCTATTATGTTTTCATTTTCTTCGTTGTTAATACTTTCTTCTACCTGTATGATTCTTAATCTTTCTAAGAATGTTTTGTATGAAATAGTTTCACCATTTACTTCTATCTTAGAATCCATGTCTATATCATTTATTCTTTTATACTGCATGTACCAATTCTGTACATCAGAGTCGTCTTGCATCTCATAATATGCTATATAATCTTCTGTGAAATATATATTGCTGAATTCTTTTATTTCATACTCATTTGATGAAGTTGTTATTTTTATCTTGCCTACGTTTGTGAAAATTTGGTCTTCACTCTTTAAGAATATGTATTTGTTTCCATCTGCTCTTGTTATATCTGCTCCATTATACATTACTCCATCTGTCATCATGAAGTCTGGGTATCCTTCTACCTCTTCATAATTTACTGTTATTAATTTTGTATTTTTACCTATGTTTAGTAATGCATTTCCTTCATTAATATATATTGGATAGTTTATATCTATCTCTTTTTTATCATCTTCTCCAATATAATATGAATTTAATCTTTTATATAATAGGTCATTTTCATGTACTTCAATTAGGCCTAAGTATGGGTTCACATTAGACACATCACTATTTTTTAGGTTTTCAACCATACTTTTTCCTTCTACCGCATAACCACCATATGTGATAATCATTTCTGGCGCATATCTTAAAAATACATAATAGATAATTGCTATTATGATAATCATTAAGATTAACCCTATTAATATAAAGGTTGGCAAATTCTTTGTATTTATTTTTTTCGTTTTATTATTATTTAACCCATTATTCTTTTGACTATTTTGCTTATTTATTTTTCTATTTTCCCTTGCCTCAGCATTTCTAACTTGTCTGTTTTTCACTTCTCATCTATCCTTTCTGCTTTTGCTTTTTATAAATTTTCTCTAAAACATTTAGTTCAATATTATTTGTTTACTTTGCTTTTTTACACGCAAAAAAGGATAGGCCATATCACCATAAATGTTTCTTTTACAAACATTTACAGTAATACAGTCTATCCTTGTTATTACTTTATTTATATATTCAATTCCAAGCACGCTTAATAAAATTCTTCCTGCAAAGAACTTTTTACTTAATAGTGTACATATTCTCTTCCAATTCTTTTGGTAAGAACATAGTGTGTGTGTGTGTGTGTGTGTGTGTGTACAGCGCCAAGGCTTACGTGCTTCGTCATTTTTTAGTTTTTCCTTTCATTCTTTTTTTTAGTTATCTGCATTTTAAAGTTTTCGCCTTCTACAGATAATTTTATTATAACATAAAAAATTTTATTTGAATATTATTTTCTAATTTTTTATAAATTTTTTAATTACAGCACTCCACGACGCGAAGTATTCTATTTTTCAAAACACATTATCTGTGATATAATATATAATATTAATTTTGGAGGATTATGATTATAATGAATAATAAATACTTAAAAACTTTAGAATACGATAAAATCATTGATAAACTAAGTACTTATTGTAAAACATATATTGGAAAAGAAAATTTTAAAAATATTAAACCTTCTTTTTCTAAACTAGAGGTAATAGATTTATTAGAACTTACAAATGAAGCTATTAGTTTGATTTATAGAAAGTCTAATATTCCTCTTTCTGAAATTCCTAATATATCTATGTATATAAAAAGTTTAGAAAGTAATTCTATATTAACTAATAAACCGTTATTAGATATAGCTAGATTTTTAAAAATATCTAGAGAGGTAAAAGAATATTTCTTTAATGATGAGGAGTTTGACTATTCTGAATATGAATCTTTACATAGCTTTTTTAACAACTTATATACTAATAAGTCTATAGAAGACAAGGTTTTTTCAATAGTCTTAGATGAAAATACTATTGCAGATGATGCATCAACTGTACTTAGTGCATTAAGAAAACAAAGTAAAAAATTAGAACAATCTATTAGAGATAAATTAAATTCGTTTATACATTCAAGTACTTATTCAAAATACATAATGGAACCAATTATTACTATTCGTTCTGATAGATATGTAATTCCTATAAAGGAAGAATATAGGTCACAAGTAAAAGGATTTATACATGATATTTCTAGTAGTGGTTCTACAGTTTTTATAGAACCAATTAGTGTTTTTGAGCTTAATAACGAAATAACTAATATTAAAGTGGAAGAAGATATTGAAATAGAAAAAATATTAGCTAACCTATCTAGTATGCTATATGAATATACTGAAAAATTAAAATATAATTTACAAATACTTGGTGATTTAGATTTAATATTTGCTAAAGCAAATTACTCTATTGAATTAGATGGCATTAAACCAATTATAAATGATGATAAATATATTGATTTAAAATCAGCAAGACATCCACTAATTGATAAAAACAAAGTTGTACCAATAGATATATCAATTGGAAAAGATTATTCTTCATTAGTTATAACTGGACCTAATACAGGTGGTAAAACTGTTAGTTTAAAAACAACTGGTATACTACTTTTAATGGCGTATACAGGAATATTTATTCCTGCAAAAGAACACAGCAGTATTCAGGTATTTGATAATATTTTTGCAGATATTGGTGATGAACAAAGTATTCAAGAATCATTAAGTACTTTTTCATCTCATATGTCTACTATTATAGAAATAACAAAAAAGGCCACATCAAATAGCTTCGTTTTACTAGATGAACTAGGTTCTGGTACAGACCCTATAGAAGGAGCAAATCTTGCAATTAGTATTTTAAAATACTTCTTTGACTTAGGTATTACTACAATTTCAACAACTCATTATCAAGAACTTAAAAATTACTGTTTAGTTACTGAAGGATTTCAAAATGCTAGTTGTGAATTCGATTTAGAAAATTTAAAACCAACATATAAATTATTGATTGGTATACCTGGTAAAAGTAATGCTTTTGCAATTAGTAAAAAACTAGGTTTAAATGATAAAATTTTAGATTATGCAAATTCATTAATGAAACAAGATGATATTAGTATTGAAGAATTAATGAAAAGTATATATGATGATAAAATAGAAATTGAAAAAGAAAAAGAAACAATTAAGAAAAACTCTGCTCAAGTAGAAGAATTAAGAAAAAAATTAGAAAATCAAAACAATTTCTGGCAAGAAAAGCAAAATAAGATATTGCAAAAAGCAAGAGATGAAGCTAAAGAAATTTTATCTGATGCTAAAGAAGAAGCTACTTCAGTTATAAATAGGCTTAATTCTTTAGGTAAAAACGATGTTTCAAAAGCAAATAATCTAAGAAACGAATTAAATGATAAATTAAAAGATGTATCAGCAAATGAAAATAATACATTAAATTTAGATGCTTTAAAAGCACTAAATAATAAATTCAGTTTAAAAAATAACACATTAGATAATAAAAAGAACAGCAATAAAAACTCACATTCATCAGTAACATTTTCAAAAGGTTCTAATTTCAAATCACAAAATATATCAAGTGAAATAAATGTAATAGGAATGAATGTTGATGAAGCTGTATTTGTAATAGATAAATATTTAGATGACTGTGCAATAGCTAAACTATCACCTGTTAGAATTGTACATGGAAAAGGAACTGGAAAATTAAGAGAAGGCATTCATAAATTTTTAAAGAAAAATCCACATGTAGCATCATTCAGACTAGGAACATTTGGCGAAGGTGAAATGGGTGTAACAGTAGTAGAACTAAAATAGTGTCACTTTTAGGGACAGGCTCTTTTCAGCCATCTTTGTCATGTTAGGGGACAGGCTCTCTTTTTTAATACTTATTTTTCATAAGAACCTGTCCCCCAAAGTGACATTTAGTTTCTATATTTCATATATTCCATCAATAATTCTTGCAAGATTATTGCTTGATTTTCATCTAGCTCCTCACCTGTAATTTCATTATTTGAAATAATTCTAATTCCAATGCAAGGTATGTTAAACTTATTACATAAAGTATATACTCCTATGCTTTCCATGTCTTCGCAAAGAGTTCCATATTTATTGCTAATCCAATCAATCCTGTCTATTTCTCTGTTAAACACATCTCCACTACCAATAGTCCCAATATATACGTTATTTATACAGTTTTCTTTTAGAAATTTTCCAAAGCTATGTACCAATTCAAGATTTGCTCTTTTAATTTCTTTTGCTCTTTTATTAGGTTCCCACTCAAAAGGATTTATACCTTGTCCCCTACTTTTATTTGGCATAGAATATGAATTTATATTAGAACATTTTTCACCAATTATAATATCTCCCGTATGTATGCTATCTCTATGTGCTCCTGCAATTCCCTGATTTATAACTATATCTGGCTTAAACTTTTCAATTCCTATAGTCGTAGCAATTGTCGCATTTATTGTTCCAATTAAAGTCCTCGAAATAATTAGATTAAATTTATTAATTTTTCCAATATAAAATTCATAATCTGCAATAACAATTTTTTCTCTTTCTTGTAATTTTTCTATAAATTTCTGTATTTCTATTTTCATAGCACCTTGTATTAAAATAGTTTTATTTTCCATTTTCTTACTCCATCTTAATTTTTATGAACAAATGTGTTAACGTGCCAAATTGAGGTGTCATCAATGTCTTTAACCAGTTACAGTCTGTCCCCTAAAGCGACATGTTTGTCTTAAAAGAGCCTGTCCCTAAAAGTGACACTTTCCTATTAACTCTAATTTATCCACATCGACTATTTTTACTTTTTTGATAGTATTATCTAAATCTTCTTCTGTTTCTATTTTTACAACCATATAATTTGTTGTGTGGCCTTTCATATATCTTTTTCCATTCTCTATATGAGGTTCTTCAAACAATACTTCTACTTCTTTTCCTATATAACTTCTGTTATACTCTTCTTCATTTTTATTTGAAAGTTCGATAAGTTTTCTACTTCTTTCTTCTTTTATATTACCGTCTATTTGGTTTGGCATTACCGCTGCTCTTGTTCCTCTTCTTTGGGAATATTTGAACACATGCATTTTATAGAATTTTATTTCTTTTAAATTTTCATATGTAATATTAAACTCTTCATCTGTCTCTCCTGGAAATCCCACTATTACATCTGTTGTTAATGAAACATTTGGATATGCTTTTCTTAATAAATCAACTCCATTTTTAAATTCTTCTATTGTATATCTTCTATTCATTCTTTTTAATGTATCATTACAAGCACTTTGAAGAGATAAATGGAATTGGTCACATATCTTTTCCAACTTAGATAATCTTTCAACAAACTCTTCTGTTATTAGTGTTGGCTCTAATGAACCGTAGTCTTATTCTTTTAATTCCATCTATTTTATTTATGTCTTCTAATAAATCTATTAATCTATATCCATTATCAAAATCTCTACCATAAGAAGCTAAGTGAATACCTGTTATAACTACTTCTTTTATTCCATCTTTAGCCATTTTGGTTATTTCACTTATTACACTTTCTCTTTTTCTACTCCTTATATGTCCTCTTGCATATGGGATTATACAATATGAACAAAATCTGTCGCATCCATCTTGTACTTTTATAACAGCTCTTGTTTTTTCGGTAAAAGTAACATCTCCAAAATCAGAATACTCTTCTTCATGTAATACATCTGTTATAATATTATTTTTATCAGAAGATTTTTCTTCTACATATTTTACAATATCTTTCTTCTCGTTTGTTCCAAGTATTAAATCTATTTCTGGAATTTTTTCTAACTCATCTTTTGCAACTTGTGCATAACAACCACATGCCACAAGTATAGCATTTGGGTTTAGCTCCTTTACTTTCCTAAGCATCTGTCTTGATTTTCTATCAGCCATATTAGTAACTGTACAAGTATTTACTATGTAAATATCTGCTATATCATCAAATTCTACAATTTCATATCCACTATTTTTAAACTCTTGTATCATTGCATTTGTTTCATATTGATTTACTTTACAACCTAGTGTATAAAATGCTACTTTTTTATTTTTCATTTATGCTACCTCTTTCATTCCGTTTTTTAGCAAACAATATTATACCATAGTTTTCATATAAATGCTAGAAATAACAGTTACTTTTTATTATAGTAACTGTTATTTTTATTATTTTATCTATTTAGTTGTTATTTGTATTTATTAATACATTCCGCCCATTTGGTTTGCTCCATCAGCGTTAGCATTATTGCTTTCTGGTTCTTTCTTATCTGTTACTAAGCTTTCTGTTGTAAGAATCATTGATGCTATAGAAACTGCATTTTGTAGTGCACTTCTTGATACTTTTGTTGGGTCTACGATTCCAGCTTTTTTCATATCAACATATCTTTCTTCTGCTGCATCAAATCCAACTCCTGGCTCGCTATTTTTAACTTTTTCTATAATAACTGCTGGTTCTAATCCTGCATTTGTAGCAATTTGTCTTGCTGGTTCTTCCAATGCTCTTAAGATTATTTTACCACCAATTTTTTCGTCACCATGAAGTTTTTCTACTTCTTTAGTAACCTCTGGTATGATATTTACAAATGCTGTACCACCACCAGCAACTATACCTTCTTCAACAGCTGCTTTTGTAGCAGATAATGCATCTTCTATTCTTAGTTTTCTATCTTTCATTTCAACTTCTGTAGCTGCTCCAACACCAATTACAGCAACTCCACCAGCTATTTTAGCTAATCTTTCTTGTAAATTTTCTTTTTCAAATTCGCTCTTTTCTTCTGCTAATTGAGCTTTAATTTGATTTACTCTTGCTGAAATTCCAGCTTTATCTCCCATACCATCAACAATTATTGTATTTTCTTTTTGTACTTTTACTTGTTTTGCTCTACCTAATTGTTCTACTGTAGTATCTTTTAATTCCATTCCTAAATCTGATGAAATAACTTCACCACCTGTAAGAATAGCTATATCTTGTAACATATTTTTTCTCTTATCTCCATATCCAGGAGCTTTAACAGCTACTACATTTAATACACCTCTTAATTTATTTAAGATTAATGTAGATAAAGCTTCTCCTTCAATATCATCACATATAATAACTAGTTTTGCAGAGTTTTGCATTAATGTTTCTAGTAATGGTAATATTTCTTGAATATTACTTATTTTCTTATCTGTAATTAATATATATGGATTATCAACTATTGCTTCCATTTTCTCTGTATCTGTTACCATATATGGTGATACATAACCTTTATCAAATTGCATACCTTCAACAACATTTAATTCTGTTTGAGATGTTTTAGATTCTTCAATTGTTATAACACCATCTTTTGAAACTTTTTCCATTGCTTCTGAAATAAGTTCTCCAACTTCTGTGTTGTTTGCAGATATACTTGCAACTCTTGCTATATCTTCTTTACCATTTACAGGTGAGCTTACTTTTTTAAGTTCTTCTACAGCTGAGTTTACAGCTTTATCCATACCTCTCTTAATAGCCATTGGATCTCCACCAGCTGCAACATTTTTAACTCCTTCTTTTACCATACTTTGAGCTAATACCATAGCTGTTGTTGTACCATCTCCAGCTACATCGTTAGTTTTGATGGATACTTCTTTAACAATTTGAGCTCCCATATTTTCAAATGGATCATCTAGTTCAATTTCTTTTGCAATTGTAACACCATCATTTGTAATTAGTGGTGCTCCAAATTTTTTATCTAGAACTACATTTCTTCCTTTTGGTCCCATTGTAACCCTTACTGTATCTGCTAATTTATTAACACCATTTAATAGGCTTTTTCTTGCATCTTCTCCAAATTTAATATCTTTTGCCATTTTTTCATTACCTCCTAAAAATATACAAATCAAAAATCATGAAATTATTAATATTAATTTAGAATATTATTCAGCTATAGCTAAAATATCATCTTGTCTTACTATAATATAGTCTTCACCTTCATATTTTACTTCTGTACCTGAATATTTATTCACTACAACTTTATCACCTTTTTTTACTAACATCTTTCCAAGTTTTCCATCAACTTCTGCTCCAGGTCCTACTTCAACAACTTCAGCTATTTGTGGTTTTTCTTGTGCTCCGCTTGTTAAAATAATTCCGCTTTTTGTTGTTTCTTCACTTTCAATCATTTTAATTACTACTCTGTCTGCTAATGGTTTTAACATTCTTATCTACCTCCTTAAAAATTTACCATTCGATATATTAATATGTAGTAAAATTATATATATGATATACATGTAGCATACTAATATATTTTTATTTTTAGCACTCTTTATCTTTGACTGCTAAAAATATATACCCTTTTTTTATAAAAGTCAATACCTTATTTTAAATTTCACACAATATTCACATTTGTCTTTTTTCACTATATACTTCAACGTCTGTAAGCATTACAAAAAAAGAAACCCTCTATTTCTAGAGGGAAAAGAATATTCTTTTTTATTATGGAGGTTATTCAACGCTCCAGGGTCGATCAGTATTAGAGCTTGTCAAGCTCATCATTGAACTTCTCCAGCATAAGTTCCGTGTAGCCGTCAGAGATTTCTTCTCCGTACTTGCAGAACTGGCCGACAAAGCGTATTGCACCTGCTCCACCCACGTCATTTCCTATGAGTTCGAACTGCGTGTAGGTTTCCCTAACTGCGTCATGGACGTTGTAAAGCTTCTCTCTAATCAGGTATTGAGCATATGCGATAAAACTTACTCCATACCACAGAGAATCTTCATCTATTTCTCCAGCCCGTTCACCATACTTCTCCTCTGCCTCGAAACTGATAAAATCTACGTCCAAATTCTCAAGGAACTGGTAAAACTCGCTAATCATCTGATTATTTGAATTCTCAGCAGCCCAGTACTTCTGATTTGTATCTTTGGAATAATCAACCAAGAGACACTGCAGTGTTTCTCCTATTTTATATGGAGATGAATTTTCTCCCGTTATAGTGCATTCAAAGTCTTCTTGCTTGACTTTGAATCCAATGAATTCAGTATCAGGATCACATTGATATGCACTAAGCAGCTGCTCTCTAAAGTTAGAGTCCGGGTTAAAGCAGCCGGACAAGAACTCAACAAAAAAGTCCGATTGCACCATGTAGAATATGAGATTATCACCCAGTCTGGCGATTGAAACTGGTGCTTGAACGATTGCAAATCCGTCTTCGAAATCTTCTACCCAAATACTGTACCCATTGTCGTTTTCGAAGAAGAAAACCTTCGACACGTTTTTTATGTTGGTATTCATGATGTTCCTTTCTCTAAATGACCATATACCTGTCGATACATATTATACCATGATTTTACATAATATTCAATTACTGTGCTCATGGGCTATAATCATCTATATTGACAGATTAGAAAAAAAATGGTATTTTTGTAATATAAATAGAAGGAGGAATTAAGTATGGAACAAGAAACACAAAAAAACATTGAAACAAAAGGTACTGGCTTTGGTATTGCTTCTTTAGTACTAGGAATTATATCAATCATATTCTTGTATTACATCATCATTTCTATAATATCAGCTATACTTGCAGTTATTTTCGGAATTGTTGCCATAAAAAGAGGAGACCGTACTTTTGGAAAAACTGGTCTAGCATTAGGAATAGTTTCATTAATAATTACTTTATTATTATTCTTATTTTTAAAAGTATTAGATGTATCAATTTTCATGATACCAGATTGGTATAAGTTTTAAGTAGACTTACAAAAAATAAAAAAAGGAATTGTCTGAACTTTACTATATAGTTAGATAATTCCTTTTATATTTTTTATTGATTTTAAATTGTATATAATATAGAATATTAAGTATAATAAATTATTAGGAGGTAATATATGTCTATTCATTGTAATGCAAAAAAAGAAGATATAGAGAAAACAGTCCTTATGCCTGGTGACCCATTAAGAGCTAAATATATTGCAGAAAATTTTTTAGATAATCCTAGACTTGTAAATACTGTTAGAAATATTCTTGCATATACCGGAACTTATAAAGGTAAACCTGTTACAGTATTTTCATCTGGTATGGGAATGCCAAGCATTGGTATATATTCTTATGAATTATATAAATTTTATGATGTAGAAAAAATAATTAGAATTGGTTCTTGTGGCACATATAATAAAGATATACATTTATTTGATACAATATTAGTAGATAAATCATATACAGAAGGAAATTTTGCTTATGAATGGAGCAAAAAAGAAGAACATGTAGCTGAAGCTTCTAAAGAACTAAATGATTTAATAGAAAACACAGCTAAAAAACTAGGTATTAAATATGTTAGAGGTAATGCTTTTTGTAATGATTGCTTTGATGGATATCTAGATGATTTAGATGACTTTATAAATAGACTTCCTAAAGATGTACTTGGATGTGAAATGGAAGCATTTGCCCTATTTTATATGGCAAAATATTTTGGAAAACAAGCTGCTTGTTTACTTACTGTAGTTGATGCATATTTTGAAGATAAATCAATCACAGCTGATGAAAGAGAACGTTCACTTAATGATATGATTACTCTAGCACTAGAAAGTATAGATTAACAAAGTGCCAAAGGGGGCTATCCCCATTGGCACTTTGACATTTTATAGCCATTCTCCATATTTTTTGATGTATCTTCTCTTTATAAATGATGCTAAGAAACAATATAAAATTGGTACCAATAAAATAATTGAGAAATATGGAAGTGGTATTGGAACAAGTCCAATTGCTTTTCCTATAAATGTAAATGGTACTAATATTGCAACAATACTTAATATGATAGATGTTGCATAAACTGATTTTGATGCATTACTTTGTATAAATGGTGTTTTTCCTGTTCTTATAACATGAAGTCCTACTAGGTTTGAAACAACTCCATATGAGAACCATATTGATTGGAATAATGCCGCATCTGGCATTCTTAATCCAAATCCATACCATAAAATTGCAAATACCATTAAGTCAAATATAGAACTTGCTGGTCCCATGCATAGCATAAATCTTTTTAAACTCTTCATATCCCACACACGCGGTTTTTCTAAATATTCTCTATCTACATTATCATATGGTATTGATAATTGTCCTATATCATATATTAAACTTTGTACTAGTAATTGAATTGGTGTTATTGGGAAAAATGGTAATAATATACTTGCTATAAATACTGATAAAACTTCACCAAAGTTGAAACTTACAGCCATTTTTATATATTTTTGTAAATTTCCAAATGTTTTTCTTCCTTCTATTACTCCATCTGTTAAAACATTCAAATCTTTTTCTAGTAATATTATATCCGCAGTTTCCTTCGTAATATCAACTGCTGTATCCACAGATATTCCAACCTCTGCATTATGCATTGATGGTGCATCATTTATTCCATCACCCATGTATCCAACTACATTTCCAGCGTCTTTTAAAACTCTTATAATTCTCGCTTTTTGAATTGGAGAAAGCTTTGCAAATACATTTGTTTTCTTTAAAATTCTTCTTAATGCTGCATCTGATAATTTTTCTACTTTACTGCCTAATACAATTTTATTTGTATTTATATTTACTTTATCGCAAATTGATTTTGTAACATATTCGTTATCACCTGTAAGAACTATTACCCTTATTCCATCTTTGTTAAGTCTTTGAATAGCTTTTTGAGCACTTTCTTTTGGTGGGTCTAGGAATCCAACAAATCCCATTAATACCATTTTACATTCATCTTTTACAGTAAATTTCTTTACATCATTAATATCATTTTTCTGACATATCGCTACAACTCTTAATCCTTCCATGTTTAATTGCTTTGTCATTTCAATTAATTCACGTTTTTTATCTCTTGTTAATTCAGATACTTCACCTTTATAATCTACTAAAGTACAAATACTTAGGATTTCTTCTACTGCACCTTTTGTAATAAGTTGTTTCTTCTTTCCATCTGATACTACAACGGATAATCTTCTTCTTGAAAAATCAAATGGTATTTCATCTACTTTTTCATAATTTTCTTCAATTCCCTTAAGTTCTGTTCTTTTTGCTCTTTTTATAACTGCTTCATCAATACTTCCTTCTAAACCAGTTTGAAAATATGCATTTAAAAAAGCATGTTTTAAAACTCTTGTATCTTCTTCTCCTTTTACATTTAAGTATTTTTCAAGAACTATCTTATCCTCTGTAAGTGTTCCTGTCTTATCAGTACACAAAATGTTCATAGAACCAAAACTTTGTATACTATCTAATCTTTTAACAATAGTCTTTTTCTTAGACATTCTAGTAGCACCTTTTGCTAAACTAGATGAAAGTATTACTGGCAAAAGAAGTGGTGTAATACCTATGGCTATTGCAACTGCAAAAGTAAAGGCTGTTATTGTTCCATGTTTTGCTGCATTTGCTATAAATGTAATAGGTATTATAACTGTCATAAATCTAATTAAAAGTTTACTTACACTATCAATTCCTTTTTGGAAAGCTGTTTTTGGCTTTTCTTCTGTTATTGTATCAGCCACTTTTCCAAAATATGTTCCGTCACCTACTCTAAACACAACGCCTTTACCTGAACCACTTACTACATTAGTTCCCATAAAACATATTGTATCTAAGTCTGTTATATCTTCTATTTTTCCTTTTTGTTCTGACTCAGCTAATTTTTTTACTGAATCACTTTCTCCTGTTAATGATGATTGATTTATAAATAAATCACTTGCTTCTATTATTCTAACATCTGCAGGTATTAAATCTCCTGCACTAAATAATACTACATCACCAATTGTAATATCTGATGATGGTATTTTTACCTCTTTTCCATTTCTTAATACATTAGACCTTGCCGAAACTAAGTTCTTTAATTTTTCAGCTGCTTTATTAGACCTATATACTTCAAAAAACTCTAAAAATGTACTTACTAAAATTAATATTAATATAACTGATATATTTGCATAACTTGGTGGATCTGTTAATATAACATCAGTATAAAATAATACTAAAGCAATTCCTAATAAAATCAAATTAAATGTGCTAAATAAACTTTCAAAAAAATAATTATACCATTTTTTGGGCTTTTTCTGCTTCATTAAGTTTTTTCCATATTTATTTAAATTGCTTACTGCTTCACTTGATGTTAGCCCTCTTTTTTTAAAATTATTTTCTTTTAAAAATTCGTCTACATTGCTTGTACATTCTTTTTCATACATCACATTTCCCTCTTTCGTTCATTTTCTATTTCAAATTATATCATATATTTTTTATTTTGCTAGTTTTTAACTAAAATAAATTATTTTATTTTCTGGAAAATATTTCTTTAACAAGTTGCCAATATTTTCTTCTCCTTCTTTCCTCATTTCTTGCTTATAAGTGTATTTGCCTTTTCCTCTCCCAGTCATTAATTCTTTATTATATAAATCCATACTATTAGGAAAAGCTTCTTCATTTATTTTTCTATGAATAAAACTATATGTCATAAAAATAACTTCAAAAAATAAATTTTTCTTAATTTTTTGGCTTAAATTATCTTTCAAATATATAATTAATTCCTCATATAATCTTTTCCAATCATCTAAAAAAATTACAGGAGCTATTAATATTCCCACTTTATATCCACTATCTGCTAATTTATTAATAGCTTTAACCCTATTTTCAAGTGGAGATGTTCCTATTTCAATTTTTTGAACTATTTCTTTTGGATTCACACTCATCCTTATAATTACTTTTTCTTTTCCTTTTAAATCTAATATATCATCCACCATATCAAATTTAGTTGGAAATGTTAAGTAACCTTTATCAGCATTAAAATTTTCAATAGTCCACTTTAAGTTTCCTGTAATCCAATTTTCCAATATCAAATCACTATTACTTCCTATTTCAAATACCAACTCTTCTTCACTTTCATTTGCAGTTTTAATTATTTTCTCTAACATTTCTTCCCTATTTACAAATAATCTCAAGTATGAGCATTTATTATAATTACATACTAAATAACAATATAAACACATTGCTGTACATCCAGAAGATGTATATGGTACTAGGTAATTTGATATTTTATTGTTTGGAACAAATTTATGAGTTTTTCTTGTACCTATTATTAGATTTCTTTTCATATATGGAAACTCTTTATTATTCTTTTTTCTCATTTCTTCAATATTATTGTGATTCTCTATGATAAATTTTGGAACAGAATTATATTTTTCTAATAACTCTCTCCCAAGCTCATAATTAGTTATTTTTTCTTCATAATAAATTGCATCTGGAATAAATTCTTTCATAAAATCTCCTCGTATAATTCGCTTCTCAATAATTTTTATTTATTATACCTATTTTGTTACATTTCTATTCTTAAGCTTTATAAACCACATAAGTTATTAAAAAATAGCATAATATTATTTAGGTGAACTTTATGAAATTTTTAATTTTATCTTTTAAAAGAAACATTTTACCTGGCATTTTTGTTTTAATAGCTATTTGCTTAGTAATATTTTCACGTTCAAATTTAGAAGCAACAAAAAATGGATTAGAACTATGGGCATACACTGTTGTACCTTCGTTATTTCCTTTTTTTATTATAACAAATCTACTTTCACAAACTAAAATAGTTAATATTATAGGAAAATTACTAGATAAATTAATGAGACCTTTATTTAATGTTCCTGGTATCGGTGGTTTTGCTTTTGTAATGGGATTAATTAGTGGATATCCCGTAGGTGCAAAAGTTGTTTCTGATTTTAGAGAGCAAAAATTAGTTACCAAGGACGAAGGAGAAAGACTTTTAGCATTTACTAATAACTCTGGTCCATTATTCATTTTAAGCAGTGTTGGCATTGGTCTTTTTGGAGATACTAAAACCGGTATTTTACTTTTATGTACTCATATTTTGGCCTGCATCACAGTAGGAATTATTTTAGGTAAATTTTCTAAAAAATCTGATGAAGATTTTAAAACTAGAATGAATAATAGATTAAATAGAGAAAAAACAAGAAATCATATGCAAAACAATATGTCAAATACCAAAAACATCTCGCTAAAAAATTTAGGAGAAGTTTTAGCTAATAGTATTAATAACTCGATTTCAACAATACTTCTTATTGGAGGATTTGTAGTTATCTTCTCTGTTATTATATCTATATTAAATAAAACGCAAGCATTAGATTTATTAAGTAATTTGCTAAAACCTATTCTACAAATATTCAATATAGATGCAAACTTTGCTAAGCCTCTACTTTCTGGAATAATAGAACTTACTAATGGCGTAAAACAAGTTTCTGGCATACATATAAAAGCTATTTCACAAAATGTTATAATTTGTGCTTTTCTTCTTGGTTTTGGTGGCTTCTCTGTTTTACTCCAAGTATTTAGTATAGTTTCTAAAACAGACTTATCAATGAAAAAATATGTTGTTGGAAAATTTATACAAGGAATATTCGCAAGTTTATATACTTTTTTAGCATTAAAATTTATACCATTTATCAATTTAGATATTATAGAAACATCCAATAACCTATCTAATGCAATAACAATTCAGCAAAATCCAATAACTTCTATTTTCTATGACATTGGAATAGCTACAATAAGCACAGCTATAGTTTTCGTAATAATTAAATTATTTAATAAGGTGTATAGAAAACTTACTTAGAATAACAAAAATTAAAAATGAATAAATCTGGAAATTACGAATATATATTTAATAAATAAAAAGTGAAGTTTAGGAGTGATTTATAAATGGATAGAAATATGGATAATATGAATAATTATTTTGGAATGCCACCTTTTAATTACGATAATAATTTTGACCCAAATATGAATGATAACCCAATGTTTAACCCTATTATGCAATATGAACAAGCATATATGTACTATAAATATATGACTCAACAAATTGAATATAAAATAAAGTGCAAAGAATATGATAAAATGTGTTCTACAAATGGTAGAAATGATAATCCAAGAAACAGAGAATAAAGGAAGTTAGAAAAACTAACTTCCTTTCAATAATAAAATCTTTTCTATTTTCTTATAACTAATTCATATTTATCGCTTCCGATATTTATATATGCAGTAAGTGGTTCTTTTCCCTTAGCCACTTCATCTGGCACATCTATTAAATAATGTAAGTTATCTTCTGTTAGTGGTTCAATTGCTGTTATATTAGCATAAGTAAAATCTTTATCTGTATCTTCTATAACACAAAATCCATCATATTCATATTTATTATCAAATTTTATACTTACACTGCCAACATCATCAGCAGTAATATCTGTATAGTCCAAATTCTTATATTTTATTTTTATATCTAAATATTGATGACCATCTTCTTTTGCTTCGTAGTATGTATAAAAACTTGATGTGTTAGGTGGAACAACTTTTTTTGCAAAATCATAGCCCACAACAGTCATCTCATATTTAGATTCTTTTGTAACTTTATCTTTTAATTTTATTGTAGTAACATTGCTAGTATTGTCATCCCCTGTTCCTTCTGTAACAGTTATTCCTGAATTTTTTTGTTCATCATTACTATTTTCTATATTTATACTATTTGATACAAAATTCTTATTTGATTCATTATTACTATTATCTAAATACCTCGAAAAATAATGTGCAGTAACGCAAACAACTAAAATTGTATATAATATCAATATTATTAGACCAACTACAATTTTAATAATTAACATATCCTTAGATTTTTTCTTATTTTCTATTTTTTGGTTTTTATTTTTCTTCATTTTAATCCCCTCTATTTTTATATTTTACTATATATTTTATCGTAATCTACATTTGTATATGTAGCAGATTTTTGCCACATTTCATTTACTGTCTCTTCTAATTCTTTAAATATTCCCTCATAAAAATTTTTTCCTATAATTAAAACTCCATTCTCATATCCTCCTTCTTCTTCTAAGCCCAATGAATCTAAATCCGCTGTAGTAGGATAGATATATATTGCTTGTTCATTCGCTGCTACATAACGTCTAGTACTTAAGCCTTCAGTAGCATCTGAATTCACTTCTACATCAAGCATATATGAAACCTTTCCCTCTTCTGATGTGAATTTTCTAACTTCATATACTTTACTAAATATTGTCTTAAAATCAGTTGGCTCTGTTAACGACAAATCAAAATCTATTGTATTAGAATCTTCTTCTTTTGGTTGTGGATTTCTCAAATAATTATCTACTTGTTTTAATATTTCCAATACTTCTTTTTCATTATCATTAAGAGTAATTTCATCTGCTATAGATAAATCTATACTGTCTCCACTCATATTTATATAAACTATACTTCCAACTACAAAAGCTATTACTAAAGCTACTATTATTCCTATTATTATTTTTTTCTTCATTTATATCTCCCCTCTATTTTTCTTAAATTTTTTTATAAACTTTTTCAGTTCATTATTTATTAAAATTCATTAAAAAGCCTTTCAACTTCCTCCTTTCATACATTTTTCTAATATATATTTTTTAAATTGTCTTCAACAGTCACAATTATATTATCACAGTTGTAGTAATATTTCAACAGTTGTGGTTTATTTTAATAATTTTCTACTGATATTATCATAATATACATGAGGTGTTTAGTATGAATATAAGTTACAAAGATATAGGAAAGAGAATACAAGAAAAGAGAAAATCTTTAAATATTACACAAGAAAAATTGTCTGAAATAATAGATGTAAGTCCTTCATATATTAGTGAAATTGAACGTGGAACTAGTATCTGTAGCTTAGCAGTACTTGTTAATATAGCTGAAGCTTTAGATTTAAATTTAGATACTTTAGTTACTGGAATTAATGAAAAAAATATTGATTCTTCTTTTTCTGAAATATTACAAGATATTCCTAAAAAGAATCAAAAATTATATATAGATGTATGTAAAAATATTGCTAAAAGTTTTAAATAAGGACAAATTATTGTCCTTATTTTTATGTTTCTGGAAATTCAACTGTTATTTCTAACAATTGGTCTAATTTGATTTTTATCAAATTATCTAATAATTCTATTTTCATAATTTGATGCTTATTTATGTATAAAATATCTTTGTTACCTTCTCTTATACATAAATTATCTTGCTTTTCTATAATGCTCATATTATTTACTTTCTGTTTTAAACTAACTAAGCCATTTAAAGTAATAATCGCATTAGCCTTTTTGTTGTTAATTAGTTTTGTTAAATCTTTAATATTCATTTTCTTTCCTCCTTATAATATATAATTTGAAGGTCAACCATTTGACTAACTTATATAATTTAAGTGGATACCACCTTCCTAATTTATATAATTTAAGTGTATCCCCCTTACTTTGCTTATAGTAATACCTTCTATATATAAGTAAAATATGTGAAGTAATGAATATTAAAGTAAAAAAATTCTCTTATCTTTTTGCTGACTTTTGCTGGACTTTTATGAAATTTTGTATTTACTCTTGACAAACAATAAAAAAACATTTATAATTTAAAATGCGTTTACAAATGGCGAGATAGCTCAGTTGGCTAGAGCAACTGGTTCATACCCAGTGGGTCGAGAGTTCGAATCTCCCTCTCGCTACCAAATGTAAACAACCAAAATAGTGTTATACTATTTTGGTTGTTTTTTTGTTTAAAGATTATCTTATATATAACCCGCTAAGGAAAGAAGAACCTATGAAAGCAAAAGAGCAACAAGATTTGTCAAATATGATTGCAAAAAAATATTGTATAGGCATCCACCTATACAATAATTTTTTTATCTATCTTTTTTAGTCATCTCTTCCTCTGCCTTCTGCTTTGCTTTCTTTTGCTTTAGGTTCTTTTCCTTTTGTTTCAGAAACTTTTGCTTTAGGCTTTAATTCTTCTTCTTTAACTTCAACATCTTTAAGCATTTGTTTTCTTTGTGCTCTGCTAGAAGTTTTTCCTCCATTTCCATAGTTTTCTACTTCTTCGTCTATTTTAGCACTTGATTTTGCAAGAGCTGCTTCTGTTGGGTCTGTTGAATTTATATTTAATTCTGCAAGTTCTGCTGTACTATAATCAGGTCCTAAAGTTTCATTCCAAAACTTGCTTAATCCTTTTTTTATTTTTTCTAATAAACTCATAAATATTACCTCATTTTTTTCTATAAAATTCTCAAATCGCTTAGTTTCAACAAAGCTACATATATATATTAACATAATTTTACAGAAAAATCAAGTTTTAACTCATATAATCCCTTAATTTCTTACTTCTACTAGGATGTCTAAGTTTTCTTAATGCTTTTGCTTCTATTTGTCTTATTCTTTCTCTTGTAACATCAAATTGTTTTCCTACTTCTTCTAATGTTCTTGCTTTTCCATCTTCTAATCCAAATCTAAGTTTTAAAACCATTGCCTCTCTAGGTGTTAAGGTGTTCATAACTTCTTCTAATTGTTCTTTTAGAAGTGTATGTGCTGCTGAATCTTGAGGTGCTGGACTATCTTCATCTTGTATAAAATCTCCTAAGTGACTATCATCTTCTTCTCCAATTGGCGTTTCTAGTGATACTGGGTCTTGAGCTATTTTTTGTATTTCCATTACTTTTTCAGGTGTGATTTCCATTTCTTTTGCTATTTCCTCAGGTGTTGGTTCTCTACCATTTTGTTGTAATAATTGTCTTGATGTACGAATTAATTTGTTTATTGTTTCTACCATATGAACTGGTATTCTTATAGTTCTTGCTTGGTCTGCTATAGCTCTTGTAATAGCTTGTCTAATCCACCATGTTGCATAAGTACTGAACTTAAATCCTTTATTATAGTCAAATTTTTCTACAGCTTTTATTAATCCCATATTTCCTTCTTGGATTAAATCTAAGAATAACATTCCTCTACCAACATATTTTTTTGCAATACTTACAACTAATCTAAGGTTTGATTCTGCTAATTTTTTCTTAGCATCTTCATCCCCTTCCATTATTCTTTTAGCTAAATCTGCTTCTTCTTCATAAGTAAGTAAAGGTATTTTTCCTATTTCTCTTAAATACATTCTTACTGGATCATCTACACTAACTCCATCAATGTTAGATACATCCATATCTTCTAATTTTATTTCTTCTACATTTTCTAAATCTTCTACGTCAGGTTCATCTAAGTCATCATTTAAATCAACACCTAAGTCTTCAAAAGCATCAAAAACTTTATCTATTTCTTCAGGATTTGTATCATCTAATTCAGTAGCAAGCTCTCCATATGTTATTTTTCCATTTTGTTTTGCTTTTTCTATTATTTTTTTTACTTTGTCGTCTGCTACTCCTTTAGTTTTATCTTCTTTATTATCATCTTTCTTTGTTTCTTTTACTGCTTCTTCTTTTTTTACTGTTTTTGCTTTTTCTTCTTTATTGTTTTCATCTTTTTTTGCTACTTTTGCTTTACTTGTTTTGTTTTCTTTGCTACTTTTATTTTCTTGTTCTTTGTTTTCTTCTAATATTTCTGACTTTTCTGACTTTTTCATTATTTTACCTCCTACTTAACTTTAGCCAATTTCAAAATTGTTTCGTTTAGCTTTTCCTCTAATTGTTTTATTTCATCTGCACTCATATTATTGGTATTTTCTAGTTGCTTTATTATACTGTTTCTTGTATTTGTTAATTTTTCTTTATTGTATGTATTTAACAAGTCTTCTATACATTTATTAATGTCAGATATTCCAAAATCATCAGCCATAATTCCAGATAGATAATTTACAACATCCTCTTCCTCAAATAAATCTATTATATTATTAATATTTCCTTTTGCATATTGC
This sequence comes from uncultured Clostridia bacterium, assembly GCA_944389745.1. Taxonomy (GTDB): domain Bacteria; phylum Bacillota; class Clostridia; order TANB77; family CAG-508; genus CALXVA01. The sequence goes on from CALXNM010000004.1 coordinate 67,871, forward strand.
TCGTAAATCTTAGATATTATTTTTTTATTAATTTCTGATTTTATATCATCTACTGTTATTTCATCTTTTATGGCTTTATAACTTTCTTCTGGGTAGTTAACTAATATATATATAACCATTTTCTCTCTTTTTATCACAGCTTCATCTATTTTTTCTGCTTGTTTATTATTTATATATGCCTTTACAGGTGGTCTCTCAAGTACCTTTTTTTCACTTGTTTTGTTATATATTAGTTTATTAACTTCTCCATATATTGCTTCTTTTGAAATACCATATTCTTTAGATATTTTATCAATATATATTTCTTTTTCCATGTTGTTATCAACTTTTGCAAGTATTTTTGCTACTTCATTTAAAAATTTAATCTTGTCATTTACATTTTCAATGTTTAAGTTTTGTTTTAATATTTTTACTTTAAATTCCACTAATGATATTGCATTGTCTACACATTTTTGAAATCTTTCTGGTCCATATTTTATTACAAATTCATCTGGATCTTTTGCTCCATAGATTTGAAGCACACGAATATCACACCCCATATTCTGAAGTATTTCTAGACCTCTTAAAGTAGCTGCTTGTCCAGCACCATCAGCATCATATCCAATAATTACTTGCTCACTATTTTTTCTAAGGAGCCTTCCTTGCTGTTCTGTTAAAGCAGTTCCAAGTGATGCTACTACATTTGTAATACCTCTTTGATATAGGGAAATGGCATCCATATATCCTTCAACTATAATTAACTTTTTTGTATCTCCTTTTTTGGCAATGTTTAAACCAAATAAATTTCTTCCCTTACTATATACAATATTTTCAGGAGAATTAATGTATTTGGGTTTACTATCATCTAATACTCTTCCACCAAATGCTATAAATCTTCCTGTTGTATCTTGTATAGGTATCATAAGTCTTCTTCTAAATCTATCTATAAATCTTCCATTGTCTGCTTTGTTTACTAAACTAGATGCAAGAATTTCTTCTTCTGTGAATCCATTACTTTTTAACACTCTATAAAGTTCATCAAAAGTTCCTGAATATCCTATTAAAAATGATTTTAATGTTCTATTATCAAGTCTTCTTTTTTTAATATAATTTTGCGCTTCTTTTGATGTTGGTTTGTATAAATTTTCATGATAAAACTTAGCTGCTATTTCGTTTATCTTATAAACTTTTGATTTTAAAATAGCTCTTTTATTATCTTGGTAACTATTATCTAATGTAGGAAGAGTAATATTTGCCCTATTTGCTAATAATTCAATCGTTTCTCTAAAATCAATATTTTCTATTTTACTAACAAAATGAATAACATTTCCACCTACTCCACATCCAAAGCAATGGAAAATTTGTTTATCAGGTGAGACAGAAAAAGAAGGAGATTTTTCTTTATGGAATGGACATAATCCAAAAAAATTTCTTCCGCTTCTTTTTAAAGTTACATATTGTGAAACTACGTCTACGATATCATTACTGTTCTTTATTTCTTCTATTAATTCTTCACTATATCTTACCAATTTATTCTAACCTTTCTATCATATACTTATTTTATTCGACATAAAGTCTTTAATTCCTTCTTACGAGTTTACAGTTTTTACCTACAATAAGGTCGTATCTTCTAGATACGACCTTTCTTTTGTACTATTTTTAATTTTTTTATTAATCTCTATATATTATTTATTTTATACATTTTCACTTGTTCCTGTACCATTAAATGGAATAAATTTACTAACAATATTTTGGTTAATATCAATATTTTCTTGTGGTAATTTATATTCATCAAATGATATATTAATTTTGTTTTCTACTTGTTTTTCTACTTCTTCTTGTGAAGCATGCTCAGCAAGTACAAGTTCACTTACTAATATTTGTTTTGCATTATTAAGCATTTTCTTTTCTCCTGTAGATAGACCTTTTTCTTTTTGTTTAAAGCTTAAGTTTCTAACTACATCTGCTACTTCGTAAATATCTCCGCTCTTCATTTTTTCCATATTGTCTCTATATCTTTTGTTCCAGTTTTGTGACATTTCTGTTTCATTTTCTCCTAAAACAGCCATGACTTTTCCTGCTTCTTCTTTTCCAATTATATTTCTAACACCAACTTCTTCTGCTTTATTGGTTGGAACCATTACTTTTACCTCTCCAGGCATTTTAATAATATAATAATTTTGTTTTTCCCCTAATATGTCTTTTTCTTCTATTGCGTCAATTGTTCCTGCTCCATGCATTGGATATACAATTTTATCTCCTATGTTAAACATATAGGTCCTCCTTTCTAAAGTAAAATTTTCAAATACGAAGTTAAAGAAAGGGTTTGTTTCTCTTTTTCAACTACATTTCTATTATACTACAAAAACTGGCAAAAGTCAAAACTTTTACCAGCTTTTTTTATGTATATTTTACCTGTAATCCACTATTTTCTAAGGTTCTACTTTCTTAAATTTTTTTCTGTTATTTTTTATGCATAGTATGCATTATAACCAAAACTTATTTACTTGTTGAGCCGAATCCTCCTACTCGCTCTCCTTCTGCCTTGTCATCATCAGACACTAAGTATTTTTGGAATACGGCTTGTCCTATTGCTTCTCCTTTTTTTATTAATACATCTTCATCTTTAATATTAAAAAATGCAAACATAAAATGTCCATCATTATCTGGGTTTCCATAATAGTCTTTGTCGATAACTCCTACACTATTTGCCATTACTAATCCTTTCTTCTTTGGATTTGAACTACGATTGAATAAAAACATTACTTCATCATCTTGCATATATGCTTTTAATCCTGTTTTTATTAATGTTGGAGCCATTCCTTTTTTGAAGCTTGGTACTACTGTATCTTCTGCAGCTTCTATATCATATCCTGCTGAATATTTTGTTTTTCTAACAGGTAAATTTATTCCTTTATCTTCCCATCCTTTTGCAATTTCAAAACCTCTTACTTTTTCCATTTAAATATCATCCTTTCCTTTGTCATTTTTCATAGCTCATTATATTATATTCAATTTTTTTGTCAAGGATTTTATTTACTATTCAAATGACAATGTAATCATTGCTGCTATAATTAATCCTATTAATACATATTGTCTTCTCTTCAATTTTTCTTTTAAGAAAATTCTTGATAATATAATTGTTACAATACTATATGCTGCAATGTATGGTGAAGCAAGTGCTGCATCTCCAAATGCAAATGCATAGATATATGTATATTGACCTGCTGTTTCCACAAGTGTTCCTGCTAGTTTTAATTTGTTTTTCTTAAAATCAAATAATTTATAGTCTTTTTCTTTAAATTTAAGTACTATCAATGCAATTATACCTACAATTGCATAAATAAATGAATACGCTATTATAACTTGTTCTGCAGATAAATCTGCTTCTAATGTATAGTCATCCATAAATGAGCCTATACCATCTAATAATAAATATCCTAGAGCAAAAGCAATACCTTTTATATATAACAAATATGCTCTTTTAGCATTTCTTTCATCTTCTTCTTTATTTCCAGATTCTATTCTTAGCACTTCATCTTTATTAATTGATAATAAAATCATACAAACTATTATAATAACTATAGCAATAATTTGTGGTATTCCAACATGTTGTCCTAATAAAAATATGCAAAGTAAAGTTGTTATTGCGCAAGATGAATTTTGTATTGGTGATAGTATTGATACTTTAACCAATGTCATTGCTTTATATGTACAAAACATAGATGCTATATAAATAAGTGCGATTGGTAAATATGTTTTTAACATTTCAAAGTTTACTTCTGTTCTAGTAATAAGCATAAAAAATATTGCACAAACTCCTAATATTATTCCATTAAATGATATTAATTTTAATACACTATGTGTTTCATGTGTAGATACTTTTTTAAATATTGTTTCTGATGTACCCCAAAGTAGTACTGTTATTGTTGCAAATAAAAGCCACATTTTTTTAATCCTCCTATAAATATATTTTTAATATGTAACTAAACTCAAATATATTTATGGACCATTAATATTTATTGCTGCAACAAATAATAGTTTATTCATTCTAAATTTTTTTATATAGAATAAAAATTTATGTCTTAAATGTATAAGCTTTAAAATTATGTCATTCACTTGTTCCATTCCTTTCATTTTCGTGCAAAATTATATATTAACTTTTTCATTTATTATTTCTATACCATTATCTCCATAATATTTTTATATGCATTATTTATAAAATCCAAAGCTTCCTTTTCTATTTCAGTATCTTTAATAGAAATTACATATGAATTATCAGTAGTACTTATTTTTAACTTTAAATCTATTGCTTCTTTACTTTTTCTTGTGCCTACACCAATTATTGTACTACCATATTCATTTACAATATTTTTATTGTTCTCTAATATCTCACAATTTGTTATTTCTGAATATTTTATTAAATCACATGTACCTCTATATGTATTTATAATTGCCAATATTCTATTTTTATTATCTAAACCTACTATGTTTGAATTATATTTAAATTTCTTATCAAAACTATATTTATTTAATTCTTGATTCATTTTTTCTTTTACTAGTTCTCTTTTTATCTTCTCTTTATTTGGAACTAAAATCCATTGAACAATAAATGCAAACATAACAATTATATATGCTAATAATAAAATATAAATAAAAGGCAAAGTACTATTTATTTCTTCTGTATTTTCTGAATTATTATTGATATTTAAAACTATATTAAATGCACCAATAAAAATAATAGATAATATGCCAAGAATCATTATTTTCTTTCTAGATTGTTCTAGTATAATTTTGTATTTTTTTAAATTTTTATCATATATTTTTTTATTAGTTTTATTTATTGATATTAAAAATAAAATAATAGTTAATATAAGCAAAAAAACTCCCATTTGCTCTCCTCCGCTTATTCACATGTGTCCATATTTTAACATATTTATTTTGTTTTTACAATGTTTAAATTGATTAAAAAAAACAAATTAGTCAAATATTTGAACTAAAAAATCCATTTGACAAATTTATTTAATCTGTGTATAATAAGAATAGGAAATGAAGAAACCACTTCGTGGTTGCCGAAAGTTTGATTAATAACCATTCCCTCGTCAAAGCAGAATGGTTATTTTTTATTGCCTATGTAGTAAATACAAGATGATGAATACTAAGGCAAAATTTATGATAGTTACACCTACTAATCCGAAGAAAAGTAATTTGATGATTTCTAATAATGCTGTTTCTACCATAGTACCACCCCCAGTTGTCAATCTCACGAGCTAAAAGCTGTGGAATAAATATGTATACATCAAAGAGTAAAAGGTGGCAACACACTCCACTTATTCTCATTTCCTATGTTTTCTAGTATAGTATAATTTTACCTATTTGTCTATATAATATAGCAAATTATATTTTTTCTTTTGAGTTTTCGCTTCTCTCTAATCTTCAATTAACAATAAGTAATTAATATAATTTTTTTCACACAAAAACACCTCTATTTATTGTTATTCTAAGCAATAAATAAAAGGTGTTGGTTGTTTTTTACATTTTTTGTTTATTTTTATAGATTTACGCACTCTTTAATTCAAGCCTCAATTTATCAGCAATCATTGCTATAAATTCACTATTTGTTGGCTTTCCTTTTGCT
>CALXNM010000005.1 GCA_944389745.1 uncultured Clostridia bacterium
GCTATGATTGAAAATATATACGAAACAATGAACCTTCGTATTACTGAAACTGCATTCGAGCTTCACTTAAGAAAAATATACCCAACAAGAAACATCCTATCCATGAGAGAGACAGAAACAGTATCTGGACAAGATTGTTTGGACGTTCAGAAAAAGACTGATGGTTCTGTTAATATAATCCGGAGAGGTTGCAACAGACCCCGTAGCATCTTGGATGATTCAATCTGCACAGGTTGCATCTAAATTTACATTATTTACTCACCATGCTAAAACATTTCCAGACTTAGTAACAGCACTTCGTAACTCTATGTTAAGAGCTGGAGTTTTCAGAAATGAGAAAACAGAGGAAGAGCAAGTTGTACAAGTTTTAAACTTTGATATTCACTTAGTAAAAGACTTTAGAGGAAGAAGATACATAGAAAGAGTAACAGAATGTATACCTGTTGAAGATAAAAACGAATATACATTTGATTATAGAAAACAAAAAACACTAGAAGGAAAATTAGATAAATTCATGGATAATGCAACAATGTATTTTGCAAAAAGTACAAACAAAGAGTTGTACAAATATGTAAATATACTAGAATATCATGACGGAGCATATGTTCTTACAAACCCAATTTCAGAGAAAAATATTGTTGAAATGAGAAACAACATGGATGACGCCGATGTTGTTGAATTTGATAAATTCTTAAAGAGAAATTGGGGAATAAAAATGAAATCATATGCAGAAATTTATGACGATAATGAAGTAATTGCTGAAGACATAGATGATTTAAAGAGGATGGCTGATGAAAGTAAAAAAACTAGTAAAAAGAAAGAATAGCAAGGAGGTGCAGCTTTAATCAATGACTAATGATCAAATAATGTATTTATTAATTGGTGTAGTGGCACTTTTTGTTATAGTATTAATTGCATATTTAATACTTAGAAAGAAAATGCAGTCATCAGGCTATAGAGAAATACAACAGTTAAGAGAAGGAACAAAAGAAAAAAGTTTCTCAATGGAAATTCTATATCAAAAACTATATGTAAGATATAGTAAAATTCCATTTATAAAAAGATATATACTAAAAATAAGAAGAAGACTTGAAATAATAAACATTGATGATGAATATTTAACTAGAAGACAAGCTGCCGAAATATTAACAAAAGCAATAGCAATAATAATACCACTAACAATAGTAATTATTTGGTTGACACATGAAAACTATTTGATGATGTCATTCTTATTAATCTTTGAAATATTTATGGCAGATACTTTAATCAATGGAATGGTTGACAAAATAGATAATAAATTACTAAAAGAACAAATTAATTTCTTCTCAGAAATAAGACATGCATATCATGAATACAACATGGTTGAAGAAGCTATATACCAAGTTGCACAAGATGATGAAAATGTTGAAATGTCAAGACAAGCAGAAAAAATATATGATGTATTGATTTCAGATGATCCAGAAGGAGAACTTGAAAAATACTATGATGTCGCGCCAAACCCATACTTAAAAGAATTCGCTGGAGTTTCATACTTAACAAAAGAGTTTGGTGATAGAAAAGTAAATGGAGCATCTTTATACTTAAAGAACTTAAATAATATTACACAGGAAATGCAATTAGAGATATTAAAAAGAGATAAATTAGATTATGTATTTCAAAGTTTGTCACTTATCTCTATAGTACCAATATTATTTATGGAACCATTAAAAAATTGGGCAGTATCACAATTTAGCTTTACAGCGTCGTTCTATGAAGGCAAAGGTGGAATGATTGTTCAAATTTTAATACTTGTTTTAACAATTATTTGTTACTTTTTAACAAGAAAATTAAAAGACAATGGCTCAGTTAATCTAAGTACAAAAGACACTGAAAATCCTTGGCAAGCTAAATTATATAGAAATCCAATTATTAAAAAATTTGTAGATTTATTCATTCCAAAGCCAGGAACAAAAGAATATAGAAACCTACAAAAAGACATGAAAGACGCAGCATCCAAAGATAAAATTGAATGGATATATATAAATAGACTATTACTTGGAATTGTAACTTTTATAGCAACTATTATAATTGTAATGCAGTTACATGCTCTGGTTATAAGAAATGTATATACTGATCCGACCGCCAATTATGATATAATTGGTCAAATGTCGGAAAAGGATTATGCAAGCGCAATGGAAATAACAAATTCTGATAATAATTATATTGAACATTTTAGAGCTGACCCTGAAGTTACAGCTGATGATATAGCAGCTGAAATGGAAAGAGGAAGAATAGATGATTTTTATGCAGATGCAGATGATGACGAAATTCAAGTAGCTGCAGAAAGAGTTTTAGATAAAATTAAACTTGTAAATAGTGAAAGTATGCAATGGTTTGAAGTAATTATTGCAATGGTATTAGCAGTAATAGCATATAATATGCCAATCTGGATGCTTAAATTCCAAGCTAAGATGAGACAACTTGAAATGGAAGATGAAGTAATGCAATTCCAAACAATTATATTAATGCTTATGAGAATTGAAAGAGTAAATGTTGAAATTATACTAGAATGGCTAGAAAGATATGCAAATATATTCAAAGAACCAATTAGCAAATGTGTTAACAACTACGAAAGTGGACCATGGGAAGCTTTAGAACAATTAAAAGAAGATGTATCTTTCCCACAATTTATAAGAATAGTTGAAAGCTTACAAGCAGCTGTTGAAAAAATTCCAATATCGGACGCATTTGATGAATTAGATACAGAAAGAGACTACTATCAAGCAAAAAGAAAAGAATCAAACGAAAGATTAATTACAAGAAAAGGAATGATAGGTAGAGCAATAGGTTTTGCTCCAATGATTGTAATTTTCGTAGGTTACTTAATCATACCTCTAGTACTTATAGGATTGACAAGTATGTCTACATCAATGGCTGGTATGACATCTAATTATTAATAAATAGGAAGGATTAATATATGGAAAATGCATCAAAAGCACTGATTATGGCAGGGTCTATACTGATATCTTTAATTGTTATTTCTTTAATAATTGTAGGATATACTCAATTATCAGATTATCAACAACAAGTGGATGATAGCCAGCAAGTAGCAACAGATACCGAATTTATGCAGCAAATAGAACAATTTGATAGAACTTTATATGGAAGCGAATTACTATCACTAGTTAATTTTGTAGAAAATTATAATGCTAGAGAAGCTGGTGATGGATATGCTGAAATAGAATTAAATGTAAGAATTACTCATAGCATTGATGGTGGTTCAGAATATAACTATTTTGCAGAAGGAACTTACCATCTAGATGCTTTATATAATCAAGTAAAAGGACCAAATGGAATAGAAAGTAAAATTGAAGAGCTAGAACAACCTGAAAAAAAATATAATGACAAAAGTGTAAAATACTATTGGAAAAAAACATATAGAGAAATAGCTCAAGAATTTGGATTAAACATTCCATCAAGTACACCAAGCTATGATTTAGAAACTGCTTTATTACAATCAGCTAGTGAAAATGGTAAATTGTCAGATATTCAAGACCTTTTAGATGATATAAAACAATATGATTTATTAAATTCGATATATACTCAATTTAGGGAAGGTAAAAGATTTAAACCAGCTGATGATAATGGATTTGTATATGATAATCTAAATGGAAGGGTTATAGAAATTAATTTCGTAGAGATATAATAAATATTTAGGAGGAAAGGAATGGAGAATGCATCAAAAGCACTAATAATGATTGCAGAAGTCTTGGTTGGCATTATGATTATTTCCATTGGAGTCTATCTATTTAGCGAAATGGGAAGATATAGTGCTAATACTACTAGGCAAATTGAAGATACTCAAATTGCACAATTTAATGAGCAATTTCTTCAATATACAGGTACGACAACATTATATGATGATGCTGGAAACCCATATACAGGGCCAAGGCCTTGTACTATACATGATATAGTTGGTTTAGCAAATTTAGCAAAACAAACTAATATCAGTAATGGTTTTGTAGATATTACTGATCCTCCAGAAACAGCTGATTCTGATAACAATGCATATATACAAATATCACTTAGGTCAAGTGTGACTGGCACAGAGCATCATCTGGAAATTTTAACAGAGGATGAGCTGATTGAAATAATAAAAGCAAATGATACAGTAATTGCACCAGGGACAGCAGATATAAAATACTTTCATTGTTCAGATTACCATGTTGCACAAAATGCAAAAACTGTAAATTTTATGTCTTTTACTGATATGTAAAGTGAAAAAATGGTATTTTTTCCAAATTTTTGCTTGCATATAAAAGAGTTTAATAATATAATGAGTGAGGAATATGAAAAACAAAATATTAATAATACTAGTTGTTTTTATGGTTATACTTGCAATTGTTACATATGGCATATATAATTATAGAAAGCAAATAGTTGAATCACAAAAAATTAATAATACATATAAAAACTATGAAAATATACAAATACTTGGTTCAGAACTTATTAGCATAATAAATAGAACTATAGATATTGATGAAAATGAGGGGATAGAAAAAAATCAAGATGGTTTGTATATAGACAATGGTAAAAATTCTATAAAAATTTATATTGAATTTTTATATGGGGAAGATGAAACAAGAACCATCGAAATGGAAAAAATAGCAAACAATGGTATAGAGCAATTTGTAAATGTATATAGTACAGCTAGTTTTAAATGTACAAATATATCATATCATGAAAAAACTAACAATGTAAAAAGTTTAACTTTTACAGAAATACAAAACTAGATTTTAATATTAAAAAAATATATAAATAAAAATAAAATAAAAAATTAAGGAGGAAATTTTATGGAGAACGCATCAAAAGCACTAATTATAGCAGGTGCAATATTATTAGCAATAGCTATCATAGGAGTTGGAATGGCAGTATTTAATAATGCATCAGACTCAGTTTCAGGAACAGATATGGCATCAGAAGAGGTTACAGCATATAATTCAGAATTTGATTCATATTTAGGAACAGTAAGAGGTTCAAGAGCAAAAACATTAATAAATACAGTAAAACAACACAACTTAACAGCAATTGATGATTCAGAGAAAGTACAAGTTTTAACTGTTGCAGGAGAATCAGAAGTTCCAGTAGATGAGGTGGATGTAGAGAATGCAGCATCAACAGCAGGCTTACAAGAAACAGCAAATAATATACAATCAGGAAGAACATATGATGTTACATTTGGATATGACCCAAGTTCAGGAAAAATAACAACAGTATATATTGTTGAAAGAGCAAATTAATATTTTTTTAATATGAGCAAAATTTTAACTAATTAAGTGTAAAGGAAGAGTTGTATGGAAAATGCAGTAGATGCATTAAAAATAGCATTCGCAGTAATTGTATTTACTATGGCTTTGTCTTTAGCAATGGTTATGTTTTCACAAGCAAAAGAAACATCAGACATTGTGTTAAGAACGTCTGATGTTTCTGAGTATATTGAGTATATACAAAACAATGAAGATAGCGGAAGAAGTAGAGTTGTAGGACTTGAAACAATTATCCCTACTTTATATAATTATTATAGAGAAAATTATACTGTAATTTTTTTAGATAGTAGTTATAATTTTATGCCAATATACAATACACAGACAGATCCTAATCTTTGGAGCGTAGGCTATCATAATAGATATTTTGGTGGAAAAGATACAAGAGTATGCTCTTTTGATGCAAATGAAGAGCAAAGACGTCGTGAACCATGGACAACATCAGGAACAGGTGGAAATACTCAGGATTACTACATGAAGCAAAATATGGATGCTTTTCTATCTGGAGGTACATTTTTATCTCCAAGTGGTAATGGCATAGATTATAATTATTCAAGTAGTAGTATACATGGATGGTCTGGAACATCAAGTTTTATAGAGCGATTCAAAACCACCCAATTTGATGAATACCTTGGTTGGTATGTTTATAATGATACTTCTACAGATGAGGATGGTTCTGGAGAATATGTAACCGACAATGCATCTCAAACAGATGTAAAACCACAAACTAAAAGAGTGATAATATATAGAGAAAGAATATAATTTGTTGATAAAAAAAAAAAAATGATGTATAATATAGATATATAGTTTTTAATGGAAAAATGAGAGAAACTAAAAATCTATAAATAGGAGGAAATAATATGGGAGATAGTTTAATTACTGTAGTTGCAATATTTTTAGCTGCAATATTAATGTTTATATTTCCTCTAATGTCACTAGCTGAAAGAAATGACGATATATCTCAACTTGCAGTACAAACTGCTACTAGCGAATTTGTAGAAAATGTAAGAACTACTGGAAAAATGACATTAGAAGATTATGATGCTTATTTAGCTGAAATTTCTGCAACAGGAAACTCTTTTGATGTTGAAGTTTTAATCCAACAATTAGACGAAAATCCTGGAGTAAAAACAACTCAAGCAGAGGTTACAAAAATAGGTGAAAATTTATATTACAATATTTATACTACTCAAGTAGAACAATTATTAGATGATACAGGTAGAATAAGATTAAAAGAAGGAGATATTATAACAGTAACAGCAAAAAATACTAATAAAACAATATCACAACTTTTAAGAAACTTTTTCTACGCAATTTCAGGAAATGATTCTTATCAAATAGCTGGACAAAGTACAGGTGTAGTAGCAGTAAACGGAAGTACAAGTGGAGAAGATTAAATAAATAATTATATTGTTGGGCAGATAATGCATCTGTCTCTACAATGATATATATGTAGGGGTAGAGTTTTAATTCTATCTCTATTTTTACTAAAGGAAGAAAGGTAAAGTACATATGAAATTACAATATTTAGCGATAATATGTGTGTTAATAATAGTGCCTATATCAATGGTTATGTCATCATACATTCAAAATCAAATTGATGCAATATTATTACAAGCAAAATATGATTCAAATTTAATAAACGCTACATATGATGCAGTAAAAGCTTTTCAATTAAATACTGTAAACAATAAATATTCTGGAATCAGTAATTCAAAGATAAGAGATATAGAGGCCTCGGTAAATACTTTTTATAATTCTCTTGTTACATCAATGGGTGAATATGTACAATCGGCTGAAGATTTACAAGATTATACTCCTGCACTTTTATATACTTTATATGACGGGTATTATATATATACATCATATGACAATGTATATACAACAAATCAGGTAGCAGTAAGTGGCGGAGATGAAGATAGAGTAGAAATAAATATAAATGCAAATGAAATTGATAATGGTTTAAAACCATATGTATATTATTCTGCAAAATATGCTTTAGGTAACGGAGATATTGTAATAGTAAATTATACTTTGGATAATTATATAACCGTATATGGAAATGCAGCAAGTGATGGAAGCTATGTTGCAAGGTCAGGTTATTTAATAGATCCATCTAAAGTAACAAATATAGATGAAAATAATAAAACACTAATTTATGATGGTAATGTAAATATAGGGCCAGAATCTTTAAAAGAACATTTAATTACAGTAAATGATGAAAGCCAACCAATAGAAGGAGATTATTATTATATTGTATATCAAAATAATAAAATATACCAAGAAGGAACAGGAAATAGTGCTCAGTACTTTTATTATACAAATGAATCAAAAAAATCATATGTAAATGCACCAGAAATAGTTGCATATTTAGATGAAAATAGACAAAAATATGGCGGAGGAGACCATATATGTAGTACAAGTGCATTTGATTACTATAACGAAGCATATAAATTTAGCAAATGGGTAATAGAAGATTCAAAATTAAGCGAAATAGATGAAAATGATTTATTATTATTTGAAGACTCTTCTAGAAGATTAGGAGATCTAATTGGAGATGAAAGAAGTACATATTTGTCAGACAGTGTAGCTGGAGCAATGTTAATTCCAGGAGAAGATAATAACCCAATGCTTTCAGAGTCAGCATTTAATAACCATAGATTAGCAGTTATTAGAAAATCAATTGAAACCACCCTATCAGTTGTAATCGATAACTATGAAGCAAGAAATAGTTTATATGATTATGCAATGCCAGTACTTACAGATGCAGATTGGTATAAAATTTTAAATAATGTTTCTTTAACAACATTCTTACAAGGTATGTCAATAGGATTTAGATATTATAGCAACTATGCAATTGTTACAAATAACATAAATAAAGAAGTTATAAAACCTGAAAATATATATGTTGTGGTAGAAAGTAATGGAAATAGAGAATACCATCAACCTGGATGTGAGAAATTATTACAAGGAGTCGAAAATAATAGTTTAACAATAGTAGGAGCATATCCTACATATGGCTTCCAAAGGCAGACTGTAGATATTAATGAAAATAATTCTGTATATTATTATCCGCAAAATGTTGCAACAGAATATATAACGGGCTGTTATAACTGTATTGTAAATGCCACAGCAGAATTCGACCTGCAGGACATAATAGCAGGTGTAGATTTGACTAAATATTATGATAAAACAGAAAATGGTGGAAGTGGAGATGTTAGTTTTGCTGTGGGAGAATATGAAAGCGTAAGACAAGCATATATGTCGGCATTAGCACGAGAAAGACAAGATATTTACAAATCAAATATTAATTTACAAACAAATGAATAGAACTTATAATAAAATAGTTTAAAAAAATTCAACATGGTTATCCTATTATTAGAAAGAAGGGTAACCATGAAATTATATAAGAAAATTTTATTAGTTCTAATATTAATAACTATGTATGCATATATTTGCAATATAACAATGTTTCCAAATAGTATTATATTAATGCAAGGTGAAAACTTGGAGATAAGTACTGTTTTGGGACTAAAAGTAAAAAACAAACAAACTATGCAAGCATCAAGTAGTTTGAATGAAAAATTAACAGAACAAGTTGGTAAAAAAGATTTAGAATTAAATTTATTTAATATAATTCCAGTAAAAGATGTAACAGTTAATGTAATACCAAAAACAACAGTCATACCACTTGGAAAAACAATAGGAATGAAACTATATACTGAAGGTGTTTTGGTAGTAGGAATGTCTGAAATAGAAGGGAAAAAACCATATGAAAACTCAGGCATTGAAACAGGTGATAGAATAATAGAAGTAAATAATACAAAAATATCAACATCAGATGAACTTACAGAGTGTGTTAATACTTCTAATGGAAAGAATATAGAAATAAAGTATATTAATAATGAAGAACAAATAGAAGTGGCAGAGATAGAACCAGCAAAAACATCAAACAATGAATATAAAATAGGATTATGGGTAAGAGATGCTGCAGCAGGAGTAGGAACAGTTACTTTTTATGAACCATCAACAGGAAGTTTTGCTTCACTAGGGCATGGAATAAATGATGTGGATACTTATGAATTAATAGATATAGCAAATGGAGAATTGGTAACGGCAAAAATATTAGATATAGTAAAAGGACAAAATGGTTTGCCAGGAGAAATAAGAGGTAACATAGATAACAGTATAACTATAGGTAATATTTCTAAAAATACAGAATTTGGAGTTTATGGAACTATTACAAATACAAATGCACTTAATATAGATGCAAGCAACCAAATGGAAGTAGCTGATAGAAGTCAGATAACTACAGGAAAAGCATATATTTTATGTGAATTAGATAATGGAAAAACTGAAAAATATGAAATAGAAATACAAAAAGTTTTTAAAGAAAATAATCAAGACAATAAAAGTATGTTAATAAAAATAACAGATGCAAGACTTATAGAAAAAACAGGAGGAATAATACAAGGAATGAGTGGAGCACCTATAATACAAAACGACAAATTTATAGGAGCTGTAACACATGTGTTAGTAAATGATGCTAAGTTAGGCTATGGAGTATTTGCAGATTTAATGATAAAACAATTGAAAGAGGTAAATTAATGAAAGAAAAGGGAAGAGTATCAATTTTATCAATTATAATAACTTTATTAATAATAGCAGTATTAGGTTTTCTTATCTATGAAATGGTATTTTCAGATTTTTTTGGACTTGTAACTAAAAGAGAAGACTCAATTACTATAGGTGGATTAATAAATAGCTTTATTCCAGCTAGTACTGAAGCAGATACAAAAATAGAAAATGTATCTGCTCATGAACCTATTATTGTAGATGATAATAAAGCAGCAAATAATACACCTTATACAACACAAAGTAGCTATTACTATAATCAACTAGATTCATATGGAAAAACAATATATAAAGGGTTTGAAGATAATAAAGAAAATATGAAATCTGGAACATATAAAATTGATTTTGGAACAGAGTTTAATGATTTATTAAATTCAGAAGGAGGAGAAAACACCTTAAACTTAGCATTTCAATCTGCTTGGAATGCATATACATACGACCATATGGATTTGTTTTATATTGATGTTGAAAAACTTACACTAATTACAAGGACAAAGACTATTGGAAACAGATCAACACATACAGTGGAATTGTCAAATGGTGATAATATCTCATATTTAAAACCAAACTTTAGTAATAAAGAAGATATTGACAAAACTTTAAGCTTATTAGAATCTATGAGAAATGAAATAGCAAATCAAATAGCTCAATATGATAATGTAGAAAAAATGAGACAAGTACATAACTGGTTAATAAATACGGTAGAATATGATATTAATTTTGAATCAGAAGAACCATATTCAATTGTAGGAGCACTTGTAGAAGGCAAAGCAGTTTGTGAAGGTTATGCAAGGGCATATAAATATATAATGGATGGAATAGGAATACCATGTATATTAGTAAGTGGAATAGGAACAAATTCTAATGGAGAAACAGAATCACATGCATGGAATTATGTACAAATAGATAGTAACTGGTATGCAATAGATACAACTTGGGATGATCCTGTAGCAGTAGGAAATGCATATATTAGTACAGAAGATAGATATGAAAACTTTTTAAGAGGATCTGATAAATTCTTTATAAACCATAAAGAAGATGGATATTTATCACCAGGAAGTATAGAGTTTGATTTTCCAACATTGAGTAAAGAGGATTATCCATATTAATAGTTAAAAGGCTTTTGAAGTAAGGGCAGAAGTAGATTTCTTAAAATTATTTCGTAACTTGCCTGTCGCAACCATATATCTACAAATTAAAAAAGTGCTTGCAATTCGTATGTTTTTGTGATAAAATATGTAATGTTGAAAGTACCTCATACTTAGTTATAGGAAAAACAACACCACTATAACTCAGTTGGAGGCTAATTAAATAAAATTTAGGAGGTGTATAAAATGACAGCAGAAAGAAAACAAGAAATTATAGCAAAATATAGAAGAGATGAAAAAGATACTGGTTCTCCAGAAGTTCAAATAGCTCTTTTAACAGAAAGAATTAATGAATTAACAGAACACTTAAAAGTTCATAAAAAAGATAACCATTCTAGAAGAGGACTTTTAAAAATGGTTGGTTCAAGAAGAAATTTACTTAACTACTTAAGTAAAAAAGATGTTCAAAGATATAGAGATATCATTGAAAAATTAGGATTAAGAAAATAAATTGTTGTGGTGGACGTTTGGCTTTTTGGCTTAAACGTCCATTTGCGAGAAATTTATTATTAATTAATTTGATAATTAAATAGCACAAACAATTAGTAAGTAGCTTGTATACTGTGCTTTTGTAAAAGCATAGTATAGAGGTTACAACTAATTAAAGTGCTATTAATTAAATATATAAAAGAAAGGAGTAGTATGATGTTAAATCATACAATAAAAAAATATGTTTAAAACTTATAGTACAGAATTAGCTGGAAGAAATTTGAGCATTGAAACAGGAAAAATTGCAGGATTAGCAAATGGAAGTGTAGTAGTAAGATATGGGGAGACAGTTGTAATGGTAAATGTTACAGCTTCAAAAGAACCAAGAGAGGGAATTGATTTTTTCCCACTTTCAGTAGATTATGAAGAAAAATTATATTCAGTAGGAAAAATACCAGGAGGATTTAATAAAAGAGAAGGAAAGCCATCTGATAAGGCAATACTTACATCAAGAGCAATAGATAGGCCACTTCGTCCGCTATTCCCAAAGGACTTTAGAAATGATGTATGTGTTACAGCAACAGTGTTATCAGTAGAACAAGATAACAGTCCAGAGGTATGTGCAATGATAGGTGCAAGTGCAGCACTTTCAATATCTGATATACCATTTGGAGGTCCTACAGCTGCTGTAAATGTTGGATGGGTAGATGATGAAATAGTTATTAATCCAACAGTAGAACAAAGAGAAAAAAGTAAATTAACTGCAACTGTTGCAGGAACTTTAGAAAAAATTACAATGATTGAAGCTGGAGCAGATGAAATACCAAACGACAAAATGCTAGAAGCAATAGAAAAAGCACATATTGAAATTAAAAAGATTTGTAATTTCATATCAGACATAAAAGCTGAAATAGGAAAACCAAAATTTGAATATCAATCATTTGCAGTAGACCCAGAATTTTATCAAGATATAGTAGAACACTTTAAAGATAGAATGTACCAAGATGTACAAGCTACAGATAAAGAAGTAAGAGACGCAAACATTGATAAAATTACAGAAGATATTACAGCATATGTTGTAGAAAAATATGGTGAAGATGCAGATGAAGAAAAAAAATCTGATATTGCAGATAGTATACATGACCTAGAAAAAGCATGTGTAAGAGAAATGATATTAGAAGAACATAAACGTCCAGATGGAAGAAAAATAGATGAAATAAGACCACTTTCATGTGAAGTAGGAGTACTTCCAAGAGTTCATGGTAGCGCTTTATTTACAAGAGGACAAACACAAGTAATGTCAATTGTAACACTTGGAATGAAAAGTGAAGAACAAATGCTTGATGGAATAGATGAAGAAACAGAAAAAAGATATATGCATCAATATAACTTCCCTTCATATTCAGTAGGCGAAGCAAGACCATCAAGAGGACCTGGAAGAAGAGAAATAGGACATGGAGCTTTAGCTGAAAAAGCATTAGTTCCAGTGTTACCTTCAGAAGAAGACTTCCCTTATGCAATAAGAGTTGTATCTGAAGTACTTTCTTCAAATGGATCAACATCACAGGCAAGTATTTGTGGAAGTACTTTAGCTCTAATGGATGCAGGTGTTCCAATAAGAAAACCAGTTGCTGGTATTTCTACAGGATTAATTACAGATAAAAATGATCCAAGCAGATATATTATGCTTACAGATATTCAAGGAATAGAAGACTTCTTTGGTGATATGGACTTTAAAGTAGGTGGTACAAAAGATGGTATCACAGCTATACAAGTTGATATAAAAATAGATGGTTTAACATATGATATTATAAAAGAAGCTTTTGAAAGAACAAAAGTAGCAAGAGACTATATTTTAGATAATGTAATGCTTCCTGTTATAGATAAACCAAGAGCTGATATTTCTAAATATGCACCAAGAATAGAGACAACACAAATAAGTGTAGACAAAATAAAAGATGTAATAGGACCTGGTGGAAAAATGATTAATAAAATTATTGATGAAACAGGTGTAAAAATAGACATTGAAGATGATGGTAAAGTTTGTGTATATTCAAATGACCCTGAAAGCGGAAAGAAAGCATTAAAAATGATAGAAAATATAGCAAGAGAAATAGAAGTTGGTGGAATATATGATGGTGTAGTTACAAGAATAATGTCATTCGGAGCATTTGTAGACGTAGGCGGAGGAAAAGAAGGATTACTTCATATATCAAAGATTTCAAGCAAGAGAGTAGATAAAGTAGAAGATGTACTTTCTGTAGGAGATGAAATAAGAGTAAAAGTATATGAAATAGACCATCAAGGAAGAATTAATTTAACAATGAAAGACTTAGAAGCAGGTCATAAAGAAGAATAATTTTAAATGCCTTTGGGGACAGACCCCTTTGGCATTTTTTGTAAAACAAGTCCTTCCCTGATAGTAAATTGTAAAAAAGTTTAAAATTTTATAAAAACTGTTGTAAAAAGTTACAATAATTGATATACTAATGGTATTAAAAAGGGCGATAAGCTTTTTTCTTATAAAACTTAAGGAGGTATATGTTATGGAGGAAAATAAAGAAATAAATGAAGTTGAAAACAATGTTGAAAATGTAGGAAATGAAGGGGAAGTAACACTTGAAAATAACTCTAATATAAAGATTGCAGATGATGTTATAGCTGTTATAGCTGGAGCTGCAGCATCAGAAGTACCAGGAGTTTCTTCAATGGCTGGAGGATTTGCTGGTGGAATTTCTGAAGTATTTAGCGGAAAGAAAAATTTTGCTAAAGGAATTAAAGTAGAGGCTGGAGAAAAAGAAACAAGAATAGATGTAAATATAATTGTTGAATATGGAGTAAGAATTCCAGATGTTGCTTTTGAAATTCAAAATAGAGTAAAAAAAGCTGTTGAAAGTATGACAGGATTAAAAGTTCTAGATGTAAATGTTCATGTTCAAGGTGTTAATACAGATGCAAATAATGTAGAAGAAATGAAAACAGATGGCTCTAATAAACCAGAATAATAGTATAAGGCACTTTTAAAATTACATTATTTCAATATAATTAATATATAAGTCACAGTGTTTGAAATAAATTAATTTTAAAGTGCTTTTTCTAAGTAATGGAAAGGTAGGAAATATAGATGAAAAAATTAGAAAAATTATCATTAATACTTTTTTCAACAATAATGCTTATAATATCAGTTGTTCTTTGCTTAACAATATTTGGATGGTTAGATTATAGATTCGTAGAAGATGCTTTAGAAGTTGCAATAAAAAATGAAGTAACATCAAATATTCTTTTAGTACTAAGTATCATATTTATTTTATTAGCAATAAAATGTATTTTCTTTGATTCAAGTGCTAAAGATAAAGAAGAATATAAAAAAGGAATATTGTTAGAAAATTCAAATGGAAAACTTTTAATTACCAGAGAAACTATTGAAAATTTAGTAAATGGTGTTGTAAAGGGTTTTGATAGCGCAGAAGATGTAACTACAAAAATAGAGCTGGATAAAGAAAATAATTTAAGTGTTTTTGTTAATTTAACAGTTAAAGAAAATGCTGTTATAAAGGAATTGTCTACAAACCTTCAAAACAAAATAAAAGATACAATAAAGAAAGCATCTGATTTAGAGGTAAAAGAAGTAAATATAAAAGTTAAAAATATAGAACCAGTAAAAGCAGCTGAAGCAACAATATTAGAAAATGACAAATAACAAAAGATAACAATTTTAAATGATTGGAATCATAGGAAAGGAAGAAGCTGGTATGGACGATTTTAAAAATTTCATGGCAAAATATGGTGGCATGATTATAGGGATAATTGTAGCAATTTTATTATTACTAACTAAATTCTATGAATTAATAATAGCTATAGTTTTAATAGCTGTATGTGGTTATGCTGGATATTATTTTCAACATAACAAAAATAGTGTAAAAGATAAACTTAAAAATTTTATAGACAAATTATAAAAAGGGGAAAGATAGCAAAATGAGTATGTCAGAAAATAGAAAAGTAGCATTTGAAATAGTATATAGTTTAGAATCACAAAATATAAAATATGAAGATTATAAAGAAAATGTTGATATGTTTTTTGAAGATAGAAATATACATGGTAAAGCTACAACTAAATATATTAAAGACGTTGTATATGGAACCAAAAGACATGGAAAACAAATAAAAAAGCAAATAGAAGAATGTTTATCTGAAAAATGGAGTTATGATAGAGTTTCAAAAGTAAATATAGCGATTCTAGAAATAGCAATATTTGAGATGCTTTATTTAAAAACACCATATAAAGTAGTAATAAATGAAGCTGTGGAACTTGCTAAAGAATATGCAGATACGAAAGCTCCAAGTTTTATAAATGGAGTTTTAGCAAGTATTGTTAAAAAGAATAATTTAGATAGCGAAAAGCCAGATAATGAAAATTCAAATAATGAAAACTGAAATAATGAGGATAACGAGGAGTAGTAGAAAACTAATGACATATAATCCAATAAGTGTAACAGAATTAAATAAATATATTAAAAATAAAATAGACTCAGACGAAGTATTGAATAATGTTTTGGTAAAAGGAGAAATTTCAAATTATAAACATCATTATACAGGACATTTATATTTTACATTAAAAGATGAAAATTCTTTAATAAAATGTATTATGTTTAAGAGTTCAGCAGTTAGATTGAAATTTGAACCACGTGATGGAATGAAGGTTATGGTATTTGGTACAGTTTCTGTATTTGAAAGAGATGGTGTGTATCAAATATATGTAAAAGCAATGCAGGAAGATGGAATGGGCAGTCTATATAAAGCATATGAAGAATTAAAGGCAAAACTTGAAAAAGAAGGGCTTTTTGATGTTAATCATAAAAAGAAAATACCTCAGTTTCCAAAATGTATAGGAGTTCTTACATCAAATACTGGAGCAGTTATAAGAGATATAATAAATGTGTCTACAAGAAGAAATCCAAATGTATATATAAAATTACTTCCAGTTCCAGTTCAAGGTGAAGGAGCGGCTGAAAAAATTGCAGATGCAATAAAATTAATGAATGAGAAGAACTTGGCAGATGTAATAATTGTAGCAAGAGGTGGTGGATCTCTAGAAGATTTATGGCCTTTTAATGAAGAAATTGTTGCTAGAGCAATATATGCTTCAGAATTACCTGTAATATCTGCAGTCGGACATGAAACAGATTTTACGATAGCAGATTTTGTAGCAGATTTAAGAGCACCAACACCATCCGCAGCAGCTGAACTTGCAGTGCCAAATATATCAGATATAGTTTTAAAAATAGAATCATATAATAATAGACATAAATTAGCTTTAAAGAAGAAAGTTGAATTTATGAGACTAAGATATGAAAAATGTATGAATAGTAGGGTGTTTAAAGAGCCAACTCAAAAAATAAATGAAAAATATATGCTCATAGATATGAAGGTGAAATCTATTCAAAATAGCATGATGAGTATATATAAAGATAAAAAGACAAATATGATAAAACAAATATCAAAATTGGATGCTTTAAGTCCATTAAAAACTTTAACAAGAGGTTATTCAATAGTTCAGAAAGATACTAAAGTTATAAAATCAGTTAAAGACATACATATAAATGATGAAGTGGATTTACGATTAACAGACGGAACAGCAAAGGCAAAAATTATATAAGGAGGGATACATATGAGTAAGGGAGCAAAAAAAGTTTTAGGAGTAATTATAATAGTTATATTAATAGTGTTAGTATCATGGCTTGTATATAGAGGAACTCAAACAGAGCCAGCTAGCATAAATGAAACAAACGAATTACCAAATGAAGATATGGAAATGGCAAATGAAGTAAATGAAATTAATGTAGTAGAGGAAGAAAATATAGTAGAAGAAAACACTACAGAATCTGAAAAAAATGTTAATAACGAAGATGAAACAGAGCCACAGACACAATCAGAAGAAGCAGAATCAAGTACTACTTCTAGCACTGAAGTTGTATCAGGAACAAAGGCAAGTAGAGAAGAAAGAGCAGTAGAGCTTGCTAAGGAGTATTACGAAAACGAATATGGTAGTGCAGAAGGAATAGATTTTGAAGTTGATGATGTAGATGGTGGTGGAAGATATATAGTTAGATATGGAACAGCAAATGCATCAATGTTTTTATATGTTAACTTAAATACAGGAACAGTTTCAGAAAAATAAAGGAGAAAGATGATGGAAGAAAATACAAGTTTTGAAGATAAAATGAAAAAACTAGAAGAGATTGCAAATGAACTTGAAAAAGGTGAATTAAATTTAGATGATTCAGTTTCAAAATTTGAAGAAGGAATGAAATTATCTAAAGAATGTAGTAAAATGCTTGAAAAAGCTGAAAAGAAAATTACAATGCTTATAAAAGATGATGACGGAAATTTATCAGAAGAAAAATTTGTACAAAATGAGGAATAGGAAAAATGATGGGGTTTATTTACGAATACAGATATTTAATTATACCATTTGCAACATGGTTTTTTATACAACTTTTTAAACTAATATATGATTTAGTTACAACAAAGAAATTTAATTTTAAAAGAATATTAGGGGCAGGAGGAATGCCTAGTTCTCATTCTGCTGTAGTTATTGCATTAGCAACAATGATTGGAAAAAATTATGGAGTAAATTCTCCAATATTTGCTTTATCTATCATATTTGCATGTGTAGTAATGTATGATGCAGCTGGTGTAAGAAGAGCAGCAGGAAAACAAGCAAAGCTTTTAAATAAAATAGTTCAAACACCAGGGCTTACTAATGTGGAGGTTACAGAAAGATTACAAGAAGTTCTAGGACATACACCAGTACAAGTTTTTGTTGGTGCTTTAATTGGTTTAATTGTAGGCTTAATCTTTGGATAATGAAAGAGGGAAAGGTATGGAAGATGTAGATATTGCAAGAAATACAAAATTAGAAAAAATACAAAATATTGCAGAAAGTATAGGTATCACAGAAGATGATTTAGAATTATATGGAAAATATAAAGCTAAAATAAATTTGAAAATAATGGACAAATTGAAAGATAAAAAAGATGGAAAACTAGTATTGGTAACCGCAATAAATCCTACGCCTTTAGGAGAAGGAAAAACAACCATGGCAATAGGCTTAGCTGATGGGCTTAAAAAAATTGGAGAAAAGCCAGTTCTAGCATTAAGAGAGCCATCGCTAGGACCAGTATTTGGAATTAAAGGAGGAGCAACAGGTGGAGGACATTCACAAATAGCTCCAATGGAAGATATTAACTTACATTTTACTGGCGATATTCATGCAATAACATCTGCAAATAACCTTCTTTCAGCAATGATAGATAACCATATATATTTTGGAAATGAGCTTGGATTTGATAGGGTAACTTGGAAAAGATGTGTGGATTTAAATGATAGACAATTAAGAAAAGTAGAAACAGGATTATCTGGAGAGAAGAAAATAGTACCAAGAGAAGATGGGTTTGATATATCTGTTGCATCTGAAATAATGGCAATATTTTGTTTAGCAACTGATATAAAAGATTTAAAAAGAAGAATTGGTAATATAATTGTTGGATATACTAAAGAAAATAAGCCAATAACAGCAAGAGACCTAAAAGCTGATGGAGCATTAACAGTACTTTTAAAAGATGCCATAAACCCTAACTTAGTTCAAACATTGGAAAAGACACCTGCAATTGTTCATGGTGGTCCATTTGCCAATATTGCTCATGGATGTAATAGTATTATTGCAACAAAACTTGCTTTGAAATTAGGTGACTATGTAATAACAGAAGCTGGATTTGGTGCGGATTTGGGTGCGGAAAAATTCTTAGATATTAAATGTAGAAAAGCTGAAATTAAACCAAATGCAGTTGTATGTGTTGCTACAATTAAAGCATTAAAATATCATGGTGGAATGCCAAAAGAGGAAATTCAAAATGAAAGTATAGAAGCATTGAACAGAGGATTTAATAATCTTTTAAGACATGTGGATAATTTGAAAAATAAATACGGATTAAATGTAATTGTTGCAATTAATAAATACACACAAGATACTGAAAATGAAATTGAATTTTTACGTAATAAATTAAAAGAGCAAGGTATAGACTTAAGTTTAGTAGAAAGCTGGGAAAAAGGCGGAGAAGGAGCAACAGACCTTGCAGAAAAAATTGTAGAATTAACTAAAAAAGATTCTAAATTAAATTACATGTATGATTTAAATGAAAGTTTAAAAGAAAAAATAAATGACGTAGCAACAAAAGTTTATGGAGCAGAAGGAGTAGAGTTTTCAGCAGAAGCGGAAGAACAAATACACAAAATAGAAGAATTAGGGTATGGAAATTTGCCTGTATGTATAGCAAAAACACAATATTCTTTTTCTGATGATCAAAAAAACTTAGAATGCTTAGAACCATTCAAAATACATGTAAATGAAATTATATTAAAATCAGGTGCTGAGTTCGTTGTGGCTATAACAGGAAAAATAATGACAATGCCGGGCTTGCCAAGAGTTCCAGCAGCAGAAAACATAGACTTAGATGAAAATGGAAATATAATTGGAATATTTTAATAAAATGTATAATAACACCAATTTCGGATAAAATAAGATAAAATTATTTATTTTATTAAATTTAGAAAGTGGTGTTTTATATTGGCTTTAAAAATTAAAAATAATATGAAAGCTATTATAGTTATATTATTAGTAAGTTCAATATTTATTTCATATAATGTATTTTTTAGAAACAATGAAACATATGCCTTATCTAAATATGGCTCAAGAGGAGAAGAAGTAAGAACAATACAAACGAAATTAAAAAGATGGGGATATTACAACGGAAATGTGGATGGAATATATGGTAGTGCAACGCTTGCTGCAGTTAAAAAGTTTCAACAAAAAAATGGGCTAACAGTAGATGGAATTGCAGGGACAAAAACACTTCAAGCAATGGGAATATTTAATTCATCAGGAAATAGCTCCAGTGGCTCATCAAGTAATTCAAGCTCATCTACAAATTCAAATGATTTAAACCTTCTTAGTAGACTGGTATATGGAGAAGCGAGAGGAGAACCATATACTGGACAAGTAGCAGTAGCAGCAGTAGTTTTAAATAGAGTAAAAAATAGCTCATTTCCCAATACGGTATCAGGAGTAATTTATCAAAAAGGAGCATTTGATGTAGTAAGTGATGGACAAATTAATTTGACGCCAAATGATACGGCAAAAAAAGCAGCACAAGATGCATTAAATGGATGGGACCCAACAAATGGAGCAATATATTATTTTAATCCAAGTACAGCAACAAATAAATGGATTTGGTCAAGGCCAATGACAGTGACTATTGGAAAACACAGATTTTGCAAATAGAGAAAAAGCACTTGAAAAAAGTGCTTTTTTCATGTAAAATATAGTAGTTAAAGGGTAATAGAGAGGAAAGAATTTAAATGATAAAAGCAGATATAAAAAATGAGCTAAATTACATAGATAAAGTTAGAAAAATAAATGAAGGAAAGAATTTAAAATATTATATATTAACAATGGGATGCCAATTAAATGAAAATGATTCAGAAAAAATTTGTGGTATGGCGGAAGAAATGGGTTATACTAAAACAGACGATATAATGGAAGCTGATTTAGTTATATATAATACTTGTTGTGTTAGGGAAAATGCAGAGGAAAAGTTATTTGGAAAATTAGGAGAGGTTAAAAAACAAAAAGAAACTAAAGGTACAATAATAGCAATTGGTGGCTGTATGATGCAAGAGGAACATATTGTAGAGAAAATTAAGAAAAGCTACAAATATGATGTGATATTTGGTACACATACACTATATAAATTTCCAAAGGACTTATATGATGCAATAATAGGTAATAAAAGAATAACAGATATTTTAGATATTGATGGAGAGATAATAGAAGGTTTACCTATAAAAAGAGATGATAATATTAGAGCTTCAGTTACAATAATGAATGGATGTAATAATTTTTGTACATATTGTATAGTGCCATATGTAAGAGGAAGAGAGAGAAGTAGAAATCCAGAAGATATATTAGAAGAAATAAGAGGTTTAGCTAAAGAAGGATACAAAGAAATAACTTTACTGGGACAAAATGTTAATTCTTATATGAGAGTTGAAAGAGAAAGAGGGGAAAATGTATCAGAAATTGATTCTTTTGCAAAACTTTTAAGAGCAGTAAATGAGATAGATGGAATAGAAAAAATAAGATTTATTTCACCACATCCAAAGGATTTTACTGATGATGTTATAGAAGCAATAAGAGACTGCAAAAAAGTTTCAAAATTTATTCATTTACCACTTCAATCTGGTAGTACAAATGTATTGAAAGTAATGAATAGAGTATATACTAAAGAGCAATATTTAAGTTTAGTAGATAAGATGAAGAAGATGATTCCAGATGTTAAATTTTCTACAGACATAATTGTAGGATTTCCAGGTGAGACAGAAGATGATTTTGAAGATACTTTAGATGTTGTAAGAAAAGTAAAATATGAACAAATTTTTATGTTTATATATTCAAGAAGAAAAGGAACACCAGCAGATAAAATGGAAGATCAAGTACTAGAAGAAATTAAACATAAAAGATTTGATAGATTAAAAGAAGCTTACGAAAATCTAGTTGAAAAAAATAATAAAGAGTATATAGGAAAAACATTTGAAATGCTTGTAGAAGGTTATAGCAAAACAAATAGCAACTATTTAACAGGAAGAACAGATACTAATAAAGTAGTTATATTTAAAGGAAATGAAAATATAATTGGCAAGGTGGTAAATATAAAAATAGTATCAGAACATAAATGGTATTTAAAAGGGGAAATTGTTTAGTTTGTGCATACGTAAAACGAAAAGAGAGTAATAAATATAATAATTAAGAAAAGAGAAGGAAGGAAAGACTAAATATGGCAGGATATTCACCAATGATGCAACATTATTTAGACACAAAAAATCAATATAAAGATTGCATACTATTTTATAGATTAGGGGATTTTTATGAAATGTTTTTTGATGATGCAATCAAAGTATCAAGAGAATTAGAGCTTACATTAACAGGTAAAGATTGTGGAATGGAAGAAAGAGCACCTATGTGCGGAATTCCTTATCATGCTGCAGAAAACTATATTTCAAGACTGATATCAAAAGGATATAAAGTTGCAATATGTGAGCAATTAGAAGACCCTAAAAAAGCTAAAGGAATAGTAAAAAGAGATGTTATAAGAGTTATAACACCTGGAACTGTTATAGAAGCCAATTTATTAGATGATAGAAAAAATAATTACATAATGAGCATCTACAAAAATGGTATATATTTTGGTGTAACAGTTTGTGATGTAACCACAGGAGATTTTAGAACCACAGAAATTAAAGAAACAAATAATTTTGCGTGCCTTATGGATGAATTATCAAAATACTCACCAGCAGAGCTTGTTGTAAATCCAATGATGTTTGATTGCAAAGAAGAAATCGACAAGATAAAAGAAAGATTTGAAGTATATGTAACTAGATTAGATGAGGACAAATTCGTAAATGATACAGAGAAATTAACAGAAAAATATAAAATTATGGATGATGAAAATAATGAAGTGGAGAACTTAGATACATACAATTTATCAATCTCTGCTACAAATGCGCTTCTATCATATTTACTAGATACACAAAAAAACAACTTAGACCATATAAATAAATTAGTTATATATAATACAACTAAATATATGGCTTTAGATATAAATGCTAGAAGAAATTTAGAGATAACAGAAAAATTAAGAGACAAAACCAAAAAAGGAACTTTACTTTGGGTGCTTGATAAGTCATCTACATCAATGGGTGGTAGACTCATTAGAAGATGGCTTAATAATCCATTAATTAATACTAAAAAAATTAATCAAAGATTAGATGCAGTTGGAGAATTAAAAGATAATATTATATTAAGAGGAGATATAATAGATAGTCTTAAGAAAGTATATGATATAGAAAGATTAGCAGGAAAAATATCATATGGAAGTGCAAATGGAAGAGATTTAATTTCATTAAAAACTTCGGCAAAGCAACTTCCAGAAGTAAAGAAAGTATTAGCAGGATGTAAATCTGAGCTTCTTGTAGATTTATATAATAATCTAGATATTTTAGATGACATATATGAATTAATAGATAAAACAATAGTTGATGAACCACCAATTAGTGTTAAAGAGGGTGGATTAATAAAATTAGGCTTTAATGAAGAAGTTGATAGATTAAAAACTGCTACAACAGATGGTAAGAAGTGGATTGTACAATTAGAAGCTGAAGAAAGAGAAAAAACAGGTATTAAAGGTTTAAAAGTTGGGTTTAATAAAGTGTTTGGATATTATATAGAAGTAACAAAATCCAATGTTTCATTAGTACCAACAGATAGATATATTAGAAAACAAACATTAACAAATGGAGAAAGATATATTACTGAAGAATTAAAAAATCTAGAAAATCAAATTCTTGGAGCAGAAGAAAAAGTTGTTAACCTTGAATATGATATATTTGTTAAAGTAAGAGATAAAATAGAATCACAAATAGAAAGAATACAAAAAACAGCAGAGTATATAGCAACACTTGATGCACTTTCAGCTTTTGCAACAGTAGCAGAAGACCAAAACTATGTAAGACCTAATGTGGATAATAGTGGAGTTATAGATATAAAAGATGGACGTCATCCAGTAATAGAAAAAATATTACCAAGTGGAAGTTTTGTTCAAAATGATACATATTTAGATAAAGATGAAAATAGATTAGCAATAATAACTGGACCTAACATGGCAGGAAAATCTACATATATGAGACAAGTAGCTTTAATAGTTCTTATGGCTCAAGTTGGAAGTTTTGTACCAGCATCTAGTGCCAATATTGGCGTTGTTGATAAAATCTTTACAAGAGTTGGAGCATCTGATGATTTAAGCATGGGACAAAGTACATTTATGGTTGAGATGATGGAAGTTGCTCAAATACTAAAAGAAGCAACATCAAATAGTTTAGTAATATTAGATGAAATAGGAAGAGGAACTTCTACATATGATGGATTATCAATTGCATGGGCTGTTGCTGAATATATTTCAAACAAAGATAAATGCGGAGCAAAAACATTATTTGCAACACATTACCATGAATTAACAGATTTAGAAAATAAATTAGATGGTGTAAAAAACTATTCTATAGCTGTAAAAGAAAAAGGAGAAGACGTAATATTCTTAAGAAAAATAGTAAAAGGCGGAACAGATGAAAGCTATGGTGTTCATGTAGCAAAACTTGCAGGAGTTCCACAAGTTGTAACTAAAAGAGCAAATGAAATATTAAAATCAATAGAAAGAAAAAATGTACTTAACAACAAAAAGATAGAAAAAGAAAACAAAAATGTAGCTGATGGACAACTTACAATGTATAATTATAAACTAGCAGAACTAGCACATGAACTAGACAAAATTGATGTAAACGAACTAACACCAATAGATGCACTAAACACATTAGTAAAAATAAAGGAAAAAATGTCGTCATAGTATGCAGATAGGGGACAGACCCTTTTGGCACATAGAGGAGGAAAAATTATATGTTA
The DNA here is from genome assembly GCA_944389745.1 of uncultured Clostridia bacterium. Taxonomy (GTDB): domain Bacteria; phylum Bacillota; class Clostridia; order TANB77; family CAG-508; genus CALXVA01. The sequence goes on from CALXNM010000005.1 coordinate 25,083, forward strand.
GCATTGGAAAAATTTAAAGATGACAAGGAAAGAAAGATTCTTGCATGCAAATATAAAAACGAAGTAAAACCGCTAAATATGGAAGTTGACAGTTTAGAGGACGTAGTTCCAATAGATCTTACTAAAAGAGATGGTAGAAGAGTATATCAAAGAGGACTATTATATATAATGGGAATGGCATTTAATAGAGTATATCCAAAGGCATATCTTACAGTAAATTGCCAACTTTCAAACTCCATATTTTGTAATGTAGACAATATGAAAGTTACATATGAGATGATTAATAACATAAAAAAAGAAATGATAGAGATTGTAAATAGTGACTTGCCTATAAAAAAAATAGATATGACTAAAGAAGAAGCGGAAAAATTTTATGAAAGAGAAAAAACATTAAGGGGAATATTACAACTAGATAATAAATATAAAGATGAAGTTTCATTATACTTCTGTGAGGATTATTATAACTATTTTTATGGAGTAATGCCAATTAGTACAGGATATATAAAGTTATTTGATATAGTAAAATATCATGATGGATTTTTATTAAGATATCCAGATAAAAAAACACCATATAAATTAGATAAATATAAAGAAACAAAAAAATTATTACGAACACTAGAAGAATATGAGGATATATACAGAATATTAAATATAAATACTATATATAAATTAAATAAAAAGATAGAAGAGGGAAAATCAAAAGAATTAATATTACTTGCAGAAGCATTACACGAGAAGAAAATATCAGACATAGCAGATAAAATAGTAAAAAGAAAAGGTATAAAAATAATATTAATAGCAGGACCTTCATCATCAGGGAAAACAACATTTGCACAAAGATTAGGAATTCAGCTAAAATTAAATGGAATAAAACCACTTACTATTTCAGTAGACAATTATTTTGTAGAAAGAGAAGATACACCAAGAGATGAAAATGGACAATACGATTTTGAAAGACTAGATTCAATTGACCTAGAACTATTTAATGACCATTTATCTAGATTATTAAAAGGAGAAGAGGTAGAGCTTCCAACATTTGATTTTAAAACAGGACATAAAGTATATAATGGTGAAAAAATGAGAATGAGAAACAATGAAGTATTAGTTATTGAAGGAATACATTGTTTAAATGACAAACTAACAGCAGCAATTCCAAGTGAGCAAAAATATAAAATATATATCAGTGCATTAACAGTACTAAATATAGATTACTATAACAGAATATCAACAACAGACACAAGATTAATACGTAGACTAGTTAGAGACAACAACTTTAGAGGATATAAAGCACTTCACACACTAGAAAATTGGGACATGGTAAATAAAGGAGAAGAAAGCTATATATATCCATTCCAAGAAGATGCAGATAGTATGTTTAATACATCATTACTATACGAAATATCAGTATTAAAGAAATATGCTTTACCAATATTAAAAGAAATAGACAACACACATCCAGAATATTCAGAAGCACAAAGCTTATGCGAACTATTAAAATACTTTGACGATATAGATGATAAATATGTACCAAGAAATTCATTATTAAGAGAATTTATAGGTGGAAGCATATTTGACGTGTAAAAATATAAAAAAGCAAATATGACAATATAGAAAAAATAGGAGTAAATTAAAAAATGGGAAGAAGATTTACCGAAATAGATGAAGAATTCATATGCGATAATTGCGGAAGCAAAGTAGCAAAACTAGGTTACTCATGTAGAGACCACTGTCCAGTATGCCTACACTCAAAACATGTAGATAAAAATCCAGGAGACAGAATGGAAGAATGCCATGGAGACTTAGAACCAGTATCATTAGAAATAGATAGTAAAAAAGGATATGTAATAATATATAAATGTAAAAAATGCGGAGCAATTAGAAAAAACAAAGCTGCTAAAGACGATAACATGGACTTAATAATAAAATTAAGCAGTAAACAAATTTAAATGCCAATGGGGACAGACCCCTTTGGCATTTTTTACACATCTCTATATAAATTTCCTCTAGTATATTGTTTTCCTTCAATTCTATCACCGAAGAAGGTGGATTTTGCAATAGAGTTTATCACATCTATTGTTTCGTCTATACAATCTATCCTAAGCGAATTTACATCAGATTTCACATCTGTTATACAAGTGATTTTACTATTAAAAATTGTTGTAACTGTCTGGATGTTATCTGGTAATATTCTAAAATTAAAACCAAGTCTGTCTTTTAAATAATATTTATTAGAAGTTTGGCATCTCATTTTACATTGAGGATAACATTTATTGCTATTACCTAATACACAATAATTCATTTTCATTACAGGTGTGTTTCCATATACTATTAATTCTAAAGAAATATCAGTCTTTTTAGTTTTTGTAATATAATTTATATCATTTAAATTTAATTCTGGTGAAAGAGTTATTTTTGATAGTCCTAACTCTGCTAATGAATTTATACTTATTTGATTAAAAGCATTAAGAGAAAAGTTTCCTATAAATTCAAAATCATTTTTATAATTATCAAGAAGTACAAAATCTCCAAGGCTTGATATAACAAATCCTGCAATATTGTAATTGTTTATTATGATGTCTAGACTATGTTTTATTATATTTTTATAATTAGCTTTTACTATAGCTGGAATGTATATGTATGTTTTAAATTTTTCAGTAATTTTCTTTATTCCATCAGTATAATTTTTATTCATAAAATGTCTTAAAGGAATATATATACTTGAAATATATTCTTTAGAAAGTTTTGTATAATCAAATTCAGGATGTATTTCATTTAAATAAACTGTTATATTTTTAATATTGGTTTTGGAGTTATTAGCAGTTGAGTTATTATTGTCTGAAAAAGAGTTGTTATATTCACTTTTTAGCAAATTGTTTAAATTTTCATCTGTTAACTTACTTGTATCTCTTTTTAATCTACCAATAATAATTTTTTCTATTTGTGATAATATAGATCTTCGAATTTCATTAATTTCTTTAATACTAGGAATAAATATATTATCACCCATTTCCACATTAATTTTCTCAAATTTAAATGGTGTATCATTTGTTTTTGTTAGTTGAGATATAATTCTTTCTTTAGTAGTTGGAGTTTTTATTGCTTCTTCTGGTATTATTTCACTTTCATAGTTTACGGAAATATTATTATACAAACTATTTCTCATATAATTGCATACATAAGCATTAGCTGAAAGATTAACTCCTTTTTTTGCTACTATTTTGCACCCTATTGGAATTTTCTTATTTTCAGAATTATATGTTAGTTTGGCTTTTTCAATTTGCTTTTTACTAGATAATTTATATATTTTATCACCAATGTGAATATTACCTTTCATTCTTCCAACAATAACTTTATCACCGCTCTTTGCCTGAAACAATATTATTATTGTCCTTTATAAGTTCTGATACTGTGTATCTAGTATTTTCATTTTCAAAATTAATTGTATCTCCAATATCAAGTTGTTCATTTAATAATATTCGTATATGACCATTTATTTTATTATAATAAGCAACATTGCCTATGTATATTCCCATATTATTAGGTTTTTCCTTGCAAACTAAATCACGATTAGCATGACTGTTTAAGTGTCCAGCAGAAAATCCACCTCTATTAAATATTTGTTTCAATTCGTGAACATCATTTTCATCAATAATATATTCAGCTCCACTTAAAGCCATATCAATGTATTTTCTATATATTCTAGTAACAGTTGCAACATATTCTGGAGACTTTAGTCTTCCTTCAATTTTGAAGCTTTTTACACCAGCTTTAATGAGTGATGGAATATATTCTAATGAACACAAATCTTTTGGACTTATAAGATAGCCTTTATCTATTTTATGCTCGGTTATTTTTTTGCCGTTAGACTGTTCTTCTATTAATTCATATGGAAGTCTGCATGGTTGTGCACATTTACCTCTGTTTCCAGATCTACCACCAACCATACTTGAGAATAAGCATTGGCCAGAATAAGATATACAAAGTGCACCATGTATAAAAGTTTCTATTTCAATATTGGAATTTTGAGCAATAAATTCAATCTCTGGAAGTGATAGTTCTCTTGATAGTACCGCTCTAGAATATCCAAGCTTTTCTAACTCTTGAACACCCTCTAAATTATGTATTGTCATTTGAGTGCTTGCATGTATAGGTATATCTGGAAATAGCTTTCTTAAAAATTGAGCTAAACCAATATCTTGAATGATTAAAGCATCTATACCAAGCTCTATAGCTTTTTTTGCCATTAAAACAGCATCTTTAAACTCTGTATCTTTTACAAGTATATTTAAGGCAAGATGTGTTTTAACATTTCTTAAAGCACAATAATTAATAACTTTTTCAAGTTCTTCAAAATCAAAATTTGTAGCAGCAGCTCTAGCATTAAATAGGCTTCCGCCAAAATACACACTATTAGCACCATTTTGAACTGCTGCTTTTAAACATTCAAAATCTCCGAGCAGGAGATAAAAGTTCAATATCGTATTTCATTTTGAAAACCCCTATTCCTTAATTAAATTGTTATCTAATATATAGAGCGCATATGTGAAATCTCTATAAATAAATTATATTATAGAGATTAAAAAAAATCAAATCAGTAACAAAAAGTACTTAGAGCGAATAGTATATACAAATAAAAAGAAAGGGGTTTTATATATGCAAGAAGAAGTAAGAAATTGTGGATGCGGATGTGACAATGGTGGACTTTTAGGAAACATTTTTGGCGGATGTGGTTGCCAAGATAATAGTATGCTATTTTTTATACTAATATTCCTAATACTATTCTGTAATTGTGGATGTAATAGATAGTAGAAAACATACATCATATCATATAAAAAATATATAATAAGATTATATGAAAAATAAAACTAAGGAGATAAAGTAAAAAATACTTTATAAACCTCTTTAGTTTTTTACTTTTTTGGAAAATAAAAACAAAAAGCATTATAAAAATACAGAAAAGGTGAAAACTCTTGACAAACACTGCACATATTGATAATATTATGGTTGTAGAAATGGAGGAAAACGTGTTATATCCAAAAGAGTATTTTAATAGTGTAAAAGATATAAGTTTAGAATTATTGAATAAATATAATATAAAGGGATTAATACTAGATGTAGATAATACACTAATAAATTTAGAAAGAAAAATGCCTGAAGGTGTTTCTGATTGGGCTAAAAACTTAAAAGATAATGGAATAAAAATATGTCTTTTATCAAATAGTAATAAAGTAGATAAAGTTGGAGCAGTAGCTAGAATACTAAATGTACCATATATCTTTTTTGGAAAGAAACCATTAAAATCAGGCTTTTTACGTGCGAAAGAACTTCTAAAATTAAATAATGAAAATATTGCAGTAGTAGGAGACCAAATTTTTACAGATGTAATTGGTGCAAATAGATGTAATATGTTTTCTATATTGGTAAAACCTTTAGAAGAAAAAGATTATTTAATAACAAGAATGAAAAGACCAATAGAAAAACTTATAATAAAAAATTATGAAAGAGATAAAAGAAGAAAAAGTTTAAAATAAAACTAAAAGTAATACATAAAACGGAGGAGAAAAATGTATATTAATGAATTACATATATTAACATATGTTATAGTAGGAATAATAGGGCTGATAGTAGGACAATTAATAGATTGGTGCAACTTAAGAATGACTGAACATAAAAAATTGTTTTCAAGAGATTTTTTTAAAGAATATTTAAAAAATACTAGACCAAAATATTTATTAATGATTATTGTAGCTGTTGCATATATCGTTTTACTTTACTGCAAAGGATTAACAATAGATACACTAAAATTTGCATTCTTAATACCAATGTTAATAAGTGCATTTATAATAGATTTTAAATCACAAATAATACCAAATAGATTAACTCTTACTGTATTTGAGATAGGTTTAATATTTACATTTGTAGAAACATTACAAAATACAAATTTAGGAATTAATATATTTATAGACAATATGCTAGGAATGATAATAGGAGGAGGAATCTTTTTATTAATAACATTATTAGGAGGACTAATGGCAAGAAAAGAAGCCATGGGATTTGGAGATGTAAAATTCATGGCAGCATTAGGTTTATTCTTTGGCTGGATGAACATAATCCTAATATCAGTAATGTCATTCCTTTTTGCAGCAATTGTAAGTATAGTAATATTAATAAGCAGAAAGAAAAAATCTAGTGAATATATTCCGTTTGGACCATTTATTGTAATTGCAAGTTTAATACCAATATATATGTCTACATCAGATATATTAATGGTTTTATTAGAAATATTTTCATTAGGTACATATTAAGATAGATATTATAATAAATAATTAATAAATATAGCAGTATATGTAGTAATAAGGGGGGATTTTATGAATCCAAAGATTAAATGGTTAAGAGATAAAATAAATATGGAGAATATGCAAGGAATGATAATATCAAACCCTGTTAACATACGATACCTCACAGGAATAAAAGCAGAGGGTGTATTGCTAATTACAAGAAAAGAAAACTTTTTTATAACAGATGCAAGATATTTAGAAGAAGTAAAATCTACATTAACAATTAATGATGAAATAATAGTTAGTGATATAGCAACTATTACAAGAGATGATTATGAAAATTTCTTTTTATTTTGTGAAAATGTAGGATTTGAAGAAAATTATATAACTTATGCTACATATAAAAAATGTATAGAAAGATATAAAATTAACAATTTTGAAGAAACAGAAAACTTAATTGAAAAACAAAGAATGATTAAAGATGATGAAGAAATAGGATTAATAGAAAAAGCATGCTATATTACAGACCAATGCTTTACACATTTATGCAATTATATAAAAATAGGAATGACAGAAAGACAAATTGAATTTGAAATAGAAAAATTCTTTAAAGAAAATGGAGCAGAAGGTTTAGCATTTGATTCAATTGTTGCATCAGGAAAAAATTCATCAAAACCTCATGCGGTACCAACAGACAAAAAAATAGAAGCAGGAGACGCAATAACAATTGATATGGGCTGTAAATACAAAGGTTATTGCTCAGATATGACAAGAACAATTTTTGCAGGATATGTTCCTGTCCAAGTTCAAAAAATATACGATTTAGTTTTAAAAAACGAACTTCAAACTTTAAAAGAATATAAAGATGGAGTAAGTATCAGATTAGTAAGTAAAATGGTAGAAAATGATTTTAAATTAAATGGATATGATTTAGTTCATAGTTTAGGTCATGGAGTTGGTTTGGATATTCATGAGATGCCATTTATAAATGGAAAAAATGATAATACTTTAAAAGCAAATATGGTAGTTACAAATGAACCAGGAATATACATACCAGGAAGCTTTGGAGTTAGAATAGAAGATACAGTATTAATTACAAAATCTGGATGTATAAGTTTAACTAAATCTGACAAAAATTATATTATAGTAGATAAATAAGAACTTAAATACAAGGCTTTTATACTTGATTTACGGTAAAACATATGGTAAAATAGTTAAAGCTTAAATTTACGTTAATTTGAAAGGAGAAATAGATATGGCAGAAGTATATTCAGCAGGAGATTTTAGAAATGGAACAACATTTGAAATGGATGGAAACGTATTTAAAGTAGTAGAATTCCAACACGTAAAACCAGGAAAGGGCTCAGCTTTTGTTAGAACAAAACTTAAAAATGTAATAACAGGAGCAGTAATAGAAAAAACATTTAACCCATCAGAAAAATTCCCAGCAGCAGAAATAGAAAAAAGAGAAATGCAATACTTATATAATGATGGAGGATTATATTATTTCATGGATAATGAAACATATGAACAAATGCCTCTTAATGAAGAACAAATTGGTGATGGATTAAAATTCTTAAAAGAAAATATGAATGTAAAAATATTATCATATAGAGGAAATGTATTTTCAGTTGAACCACCAATGTTTGTTGAATTAGAAGTTACATATACAGAACCAGGATTTGCAGGAAACACAACAACTACATCAGGAAAACCTGCAACACTTGAAAATGGATACAAACTTACTGTACCTCTATTTGTAAATATTGGTGATGTTGTTAGAATAGACACAAGAACTGGTGAATATATGGAAAGAGTATAAGGAGGAAATTATTATATATGTCTGATATAAAGGGTAAATATATGCAAATATTAGAAGATTTAGAATCTAATATTAAAAATAAAGAGGATCTAGCTATAGCAAAAGAAAAATTTATGGAACTAACCGTAGTTTTTATGGATATAGTAGATAGATTGACATTTTTAACAGATGAAAGAATTAAAAACATAGAAGAAAAACAAGTAGAAATAAACAATAGGATTAGTAATGTACAATCAATTGTAGATGGAATAGAAGAAGATATATATGATGAGGAAGACGATGAAGATGGATATGAATTTGAAATTGTTTGTCCTTATTGTAATTATGAATTTACCACTGATATAGCAGATGAAGAAAAAAATGAAATAAAATGTCCTCAATGTAATAATATTATAGAATTAGACTGGAATTCTGATGAAGAATATGCTTGTTCAGGAAATTGTTCACATTGTCATGGAGAAGGAGTAGCCGAAGATAGTATAGAATATAATAAGAATTCTAAAAATAAGAAGAAAAAAGATGATAACCAAGAAGAAAATAATGAGGATGACGATATGTAAAACAAACTAAAAAGACTTAGAGAATTAAATTTCTTTAGGTCTTTTTTTGTTTATAAAAATATTGCAAAAAAAATCGAATAATTGTATAATGGAAATGTGTAAAAAACGAAATAAAAGGAGGAAATGTTTATGTTTTGTGAAAAATGTGGAACTCAAATTCCTGAAGACGCAGCTTTTTGCCCTAACTGTGGAGCAAGTACTTCAGGAGAAATAAACCCAGAAATTACCAAAAAAGAGAAAATAGAAGATAATGAAATACAATTAAAAGTTAAACCAACTTTTAAATGGGGGGTTGCATTATATCCATTTTTTATTACACTTATAATTATTTTAATAGTAATGCTACCAATAGCATTTGTCTCATTTACTACGGGAATTGGAGTATTAGTTGCTATGCTAGTATTTGCTGTATTTATGGGACTAATATATTTAATACAAGCATTAATAAACAAAAAACAAATAGAAAATTATACATACGACTTTTATAAAACAAAAGTTATATATAAAGATAGTTTTATAAACCTAGCAGAAAAAGAGGTAAAATATAAAAACATAAGAGAGATTACAATGCGTCAAACATTTTTCCAAAGATTATTTAATTTAGGAACAATTATATTATTTACCAACGCAGAAACAGGATTTGGAAACGGAATTTTTATTAATAATGTTGAAAATGTTAAAGATGTGTATAACCAAATAAAAACAGTAGTTGAAATTTAATAAGTATATCAAATAGGTTAAAGATATACATAAAAAAGAAAGTAAAGGAGAATATTATGTTTTGTAGAAATTGTGGATCAGAAATGAGTGATACTGCTAAATTTTGCCCCAAATGTGGCACACCAAGAATAGGAGTACAAACTGAGAAAAAAGAAATAGTAGAAGATAATCAAATTATATATGAATTAAGACCAGAATTTAATTTATTATACAAAATTTTAGAAAATATAGGAATAGTATTGTTCTATGTAATTATATTTTCTCTAATATTTAACTTTTTCGCATTATGGATGGTATATCCTGTATCAATAATAATAACACTTGGAATTGTATTTATAATTGTTTTAATAAAAACATTAATTGATAAAATGCAATATAATGTTTTAGAATATAACTTTTATAAAACAAAAATAGAATACAAAGATGGTTTCTTTAATAAAGAAGAAAAAGAATTAAAATACAAACATATAAGAGAAACTACAATGTCTCAAAATCTTTTAGAAAGAATGTGTGGAATAGGAACAATAAGAATATTTACTAATGCTACTAGTGGTGTATATAATCGTAATAATCATGGTAGTATGAGAGGAAGAAATGGTATTTATATTCATTGCGTAGAAAATGTTCAAGAAGAATATAAAAAAATAAAACAAATTATTGATGAAGGAACACCAGAAGATTAAAGAATCTGAAGTATAGTAAGTTAAAAAACAAGTAATTATATAAAATAAAAATGTACTAATTGAATAAAGTTAAAGGATCAATATAATTATTATTAACTCTAACACCAAAATGAAGATGAGGACCAGTAGTTGCACCATTAGTTGGATTACCATTTGAATCATAATATTGGTTTCCTTTAACTCCATATACATTTTTAGGACCCACATAACCAATAACTTGACCCTGAACAACAGGGTCTCCTTTTTTTACTATATAAACAGGAGAAACATGACAATATGTAAATTTCATATTATCTTTAGAAAGAGTAATTGTATATCCACCACCACCTAAAAATCCTGTAAAAGTGATTGTACCAGAAGTTACGGCAATAAGTGTACTTCCTTCAGGTGCGCCAATATCTAACCCAGAGTGATACGAAGAAGCACCAGCAGTTGGAGAAGTTCTATAACCAAAATATGAATTGATAGTGGTATAACCAGGGGAAGGCCACACATATCCAGAAGAACTAATATCCATAGATGTAATTATATTTGAATGTGGAGAATATGCTAAAGAAGAATCTTCCATGAACGGTATAAAAAATATAGAAATAAAAAGAATCATAGAAATTATAAAAAGAATTAAAAATTTAAAAGGCATAAAAAAACTATTAGACATAAAAACTCTCCTTTTTATTTGAAATTTATCTAATAGCCCCCGAAATGCCAATGGGGACAGAACCCTTTGGCACATATATCAATACCAGCAATGGCATTTGAAAAATTAATTAACTTAAGTTATTATTATCACCTTTGTGTTGATTTAAATGCGAAAAATTTACTAATAAAGAAATTCAAAATAACAACAACAACAGTTATTAGGCATTTACTAATTATAGGAAGGAAAGGTGCATTATTGAAAAGTAATGTACCTCCAAAAGATTCAATAAACATAGTAAAAAGTCTACCTAAAATAAATTTTGAAAATTCTATAAATTTTTCACCAAAGCCTTTGGCTTCAGAATGAAAAACCAAATCTTTATTTGTAACATAAGCAACCAATACAGCAAGAACAATTGCAATATTATTTGCTGAAGTTTCATTAACACCAAAGAAAGATGATAGCACATAAAAAGAACCTATATTTACTAAAGTAGTTAATGCTCCAAAAACAACATATAGGATAACTTCTTTACAGAAAAGTTTTTTAAAAAAACTTTTCTTAGGTTTCTTTTGTTCAATTAATTGATTATTATCTGCTGCAATATTTTCAGCATTTTCTTTATTCAAGTCAGTATTTTCAACATTATTTATATTATTATCTAAATTCTTCATAAAAAATTCCTTTTAGCATTATTAAATTAAAAAATTAAAATAAAATGCACAATTAAAGAAATTGTGCAAATGGTTTGGCAGGGGTACTAAGACTCGAACTCAGACTTGTGGTTTTGGAGACCATCGTGCTAACCATTAACACTATACCCCTATGAAATTACTTTATTATCTTAGCACAAAAAATAAATTAATGCAAGAGGAAAAAAGAAAAAATTATGAATAACTTAATTAATAAAATAAATGATGGAGCCCCCAGTTTGCACCGGGGGCTCCAAATTGGCCGCTCTTCCTGGAAAAGATTACTTCTTCCAGAAGTAGAGCTCCAGCTCCTCATCGGTCTTAACGACCACAGCAAGGAACCTCTCGTCCTCGAAAACGAACGTGTTCTCCATGCCGTCGACAACCTTCCAGCTGTCGTTGTCGCTGTCACGGCTGATTCCCGGAATCTTGCACGGGTTGATCATGTCGTAGCAGGACAGCTTGAGACCCTTGTCAGGGTACTCACAGATGGGGTCGAGCACCTTAATTGCCGTAGCAATCTCAATGCCCATGGTTCCGGTTGCACCGCAGATGGCGTCAACGACGTAGGGATAACCGTTGTAGGTGCAGTCACCCTTGTCATACACCATAAAAGCGGTGCGAGGTCCGAGAATGGTCAGCGCCCGTTCGGCATTGACATTTTCGGCCTCATCGATGATCGAATTGTCCTTAAACTGAAAGAAGCTGTTGTTTGGGCAATAGCCCAGATTCTCGTACTTTGCCATGATGCAATTCCTCCTTTTGATAGTAGTACAATGGCCAATACAGTTAAATGCTCCGATTATTCCGGAAACATTAAATATATTATACAATAATTTACATAAAAAAATCAAATTATGGAAACAAACACTATCTAATAACGGCTAAACTAATAAAAGTTAATAATAAATTTTAATAAATATAAAAATAAAAAATTAAAAAAATCAAAAACATAAAAGTTAAAATAAAAAATAAATAATAAAAAACATACTTTTTTAAATTAATGTGATATAATGAATGCGAAAAGTTAGAATAAAATAAAGAATAAAAGGAGGAAAAAATGGAAAACGAAAAAGTAATTAACAAAAGAATAAGAGAATATTCAAAAGGAACAGATATTGCACAAACAATAGTAATATTTTTATTAGCACTATTAGTGCCAACATTTTTAGGACAAGTATTAAACAAAGTATTTGGTGCAACAAGTACCATCGCAACAAACTCACAATTAATAATAGGAACAATAGTAAATATGGCATTAGTAATGACAGCAATTAACTTAAAAGGATGGGCAAAAATTCTAGGAGTTGTAACAATGCCAAGTATAGCCACAATATTAGGAGGATATGTATTTGGCACATCTTCTGTATTTATGGTGTATATGATACCAGCAATATGGGTTGGAAACTTTATTTTAGTATATGCATATAAATGGATAATGCTAGATAAAAAACAAAACTATTTTTTAGCAGGAATAGTTGGAATAGTATTAAAAGTATTAGTAATATTTGGTGTATTTAATTTACTTAATGTATTTAATATTTTCCCAGAAAAAATGGTAACAATGCTTCAAACATCAATGGGATTAACTCAATTAATAACAGCAAGTTTAGGAGTGGTTTTAACTTCAATCATATATTATGCAGAGAAAAAATATAATAAAACAAAAGATTTATAATAAAAAAACAAGCTAGTAATATATATGAATGCCTTACTAGTTTGTTTTTTTATTAGTGTAATTTGTGAAAACACAGTAAAATACTAAATTTTAGCACATATATATTGAAAAAAAGGAATAAACATGATAATATAAGTGGTAATTATGTAAATTAAAGAATATGGAGATGAGTACATTCAACATATATCATTACGATATATATGAGAAGTTTTAAATGATTTTGAAATAAGATAATTGTTGGGGGATTAAGAATGAAAATTGATTATAAAAGCATGGAAGAATTAGCAGAAGAAGGCATGAGTTATGGAAAAATAGCTGATATACTAGATGTTGATTTGAGGACAGTAGTAGAATATTTGGAAGGACTAAAATCACAAGCTGGCAAAAGAGAAAATGAAGCTATACAATATGGTGCAAGTAGAAGAGAACAAATAGCACAATTACGATTAGAGCAAAAAATGTCGGTTGCAGATATAGCAAAAAAAATGGAAATTTCTGAGTCTTTTGTAAAAGAAGATTTAATGGCAATGGGAATTGATGCATTTAGTTTAGAACCAACAGCAAAACCAAAAAAAAATACTAATAAAGAAAGGATGAATTCTAAACCTGATATTCCAAGTACTCAAACTGAATCACCAGAAGCTGAAGCCGAAAGAAGAAGACAGATTGTAAGATTAATGTATGAAAAGGATAAAAAACCAGAAGAAATTTATTCTATGTTTAGTGATATACCACGTAGTGTGATTTCTAAGGATATTAGATATATGTTAAGAAATAAAATATATAGAGCAAGGGATGTAAGTGTGGTTGTAAGACCTGACACTTCAATACAAAGCGAATCTAGTGATGAAAGATTGAAAACAAAAAGTAAAACAACTAGAGCCTCAAAAACACAACGCAGTGAAAGAAGGGAGAAGTTGTTAGATTTACTAAGAGGTAAAAAGATGACTCAAAAGCAAATGGCAGAAGCATTAGGAGTATCGCAACCAACAGTTAGTGCAGATATAAGATATTTAATAGAAGCAGGAATAATAACCAAAGAAGATATATCTGCTAAAGGAAAGAAAAAAGAAGAGGAAAAGCCAGAAGGAGAAACACAAATTAATGAGAGGGGCAAGAAAGAAACAGGAAGAAAATCACAAATTCGTGAAAGAAGAGAAAAATTATTAGGTTTATTAAGAAGCAATAATAATATGATGACTCAAGGGCAAATGGCAAAAATCTTAGATGTATCACAAGCTACTATTTGTAATGACATAAAATATTTAATAAGAGAAGGAATGATAACTAGAGAAGAAATCAACAAAGGCGAAACACAAGAAACTGTAAGAATTACTACAGAAACTCCAACGGAACAAACCTCAGAGCCAAAACTAGAACCAAAATCAGAACTATCATTAGAACCAGTGGTATCACAAAAATCGGATGAAGAAGTATCACCAAAACAAGAAGCAGAACAAGCACAACATATAGAAACAGAAGTAGAATCTGAGCTAATAAAAAAAGAGGAGTCAGATGAAAAAATAGAAACAGAAACTACAAATCCAGAAATAGAAGTACCTAATCAAGTGCAACAAAAGCCGGAAGAGAAAACGTCAAAAGGAATAAAAAGAAATAGTGCAGAAAGAAAATATATACTAATGATGATTGGAAAAATAAAAAGTTTATCTGTTCAAGGAAAAACAGAATTAGCAATCCAATATTTAGAAACACTGCTAAAAGAAATGTCTTTTACCGAAGCTGAAAAAAAGCAATTCTTTGGAATTATGAAAACATTACAAGGCGAAAGAGTAAAAAAGATAAAGCAACGTTACTTTAGTGCAGATAATAGTGATATAGGTGCTAATGAACGTTAATATTTATAGCATGTTTAATTTAATTTTTATTTTATATAACCTTTATATAAACAAAAATACAAAAAAAAGAAACCCCTTTCGGGGAAAAGAAATAGTTTTCTTTTTTGGTGTAGTATTAGTAGTCATACCGATGATCAATTAAAGATTTTATGAAATAAGCTTCAAGTATGCTCCATGCGATAATTGAAACTATTATAGGCCAAGAATTGTTGCCAAGCATTGCATTCACGATTATTATCAGAATATCGAGTATAATCATGATTGCAGCTACTACAATCAAAACCCTTGATATTAGGTTTGGCCGGTCTGCTGGTGTTATCAACAAGAACAAACTTGAGGCTACTAGCACAAGAGATTTAATCAACATCAGTGTGAAATGCATGTCGGCATACGATACTACTACCATGGTTCCTCCTAAAAGTTGTGGACGACACGAACACTTTGCAAAAGCTAAACCTACAGAGGAATTCACTCCCTTCACTAATTACTAGTAAAATGGATTGACAACATAGGTTGGAAACCTATATATTCTTATATTATACCACATTTACATAAATAAGATAAATGAAAATTAAATTCATAATTTATATAAAATAATATAGAAAAAAGAAATAATTAATAGTATAATGAACGTGATTGAAATAATAAAGCACTGGGTAAAAGCGAAAGAAAAAAATAACAAAAGGAGAGGTTTTTATGGAATTAAAATATATAGAAAGCGATATAGGAAAGAAGAAAATAAAAAAATATAAAAGAATAAATGCAATGTATATAATTTGTTATATATTAATTTCAATTATATATATTTTAATGGCATTAGATGCAAGAAAAATGATAGCTTTAATAGTTTTTTCCATTTTATATATTCTTATTATACTATTATTACGCTTTATTAAAGATGGACATTTAAATAGATTTATGCAGGAAACATTAACACAGGAAATTTGTATAGATGGATTTATAAATTTAAATGTTTATAGGGCAAAAAGAGCTGAAAAGAAACTAAAAAATCATAGATATAATAAAATATATAATTATACATTATTAAACATATTAGATGGCTATATAAGAATGGAAGATTTTGAACAAGCAAATAGTATTATTGGATTTTTAGAGAAAAGGGAATTAGATAATTTATCTAAAGCATTTTTAATCAGAACTAAGGGAAGTATGGCTTTTTATCAAGAAAATAAAGAAGAATTTAACAAAAAATATAATAACTTTATAGAAACAGTAAATTTGTTACCTGAAAAACAAAGAAAAGTATTGGAAACATCATTAGATTTACCAAAATATATTTTTGAAAATAATGAAAGTGAAGTAAATAAAATATGTGGCCAATTATTAAATAGCCAATTATTAATAAACAGAGTTGTGGCATCATATTATAAAGGAGTAATTTCAGAGAAAAACAATAAAGAAGAATACAAAAATTACTATAAATTTGTAGCAGAAAATGGAAATGACTTGTACATCACAAAAGTCGCGAGCGAAAAAATAAATATGCCAATAGTAGTAAAGTACAAAGGAAAAAAACATATAGGATTTAAAATATTAACTACCATACTATTTATACTTATTTTATTTACAACATTATTTGTGTGTGATTTTTATATAGAAGATTCAAAACCTAAAAAATGGGATATAGGAATAGTGAGCATAAATAATATAGAAATAAGATTACCTTGTTCAATAGAAGAACTAGAAAATACATTAGATGTGCAAATAGATAGTTCATTAATAGATGAATTAGGATATTATGATTTATACTTAGACGGACAATATTTCACTGTAGGAGATAGTACATTTGTGGCAGGCGATAAATGTATTACATTAAAGATAAATGGAAATGAAGTTGAGGGAATAGAGATAAACATAGCAAATCTTTGGAATGATGAACTAAACACAGAATTAGGAGATATGGTAATATTCCCAGGAAATATTACAGCAAATAGTACAATTGACGACATTAAAGAAACATATAAAACAGGAATTATAAATCCTGCAATGCGCGAATGGCATGAAGATATAGACAATAATACTAACGATAATAATGGAGATAAATCTTATGGAATTAATTATTCAGGTGATAATTTTGATATTAGTATAAAAAGTTTAAATGGAAAAGTAACTTCAATATATTATTATAGTAAATAGAAAATTATAAAAAATAACAATTTGTTAGTCTTAGCAAGTTGTTATTTTTTTCTTTATTAAAAAAAGACACAAAATAGTTAATTTTGCGTCTAAAATGGTGGAGATGATGGGATTTGAACCCATGTCCAATAATCCGTCCATAAGAACTTCTCCGAGTGCAGTTTGTTAATAAAATTCCCTAAAAACTAATTAACAAACAAATTATATTTTTAGGTAGTCAAATAAATACCCTTTATTCCTATGACGAGGAAATAAATTCGTTTCCCACGTTTATGACGTTTTATCTAAAGCTGTGGGGCGCTAAAGTAAAACGAGCTGCTAATCTTAAGCAGCGTAAGCTAATTCTCTATTATCAGCGTTTATATTTAAATTTCGCTTTTTTATAGTGGCCGAAGCGACCATCCACTACTCGCTATTCATACTTCAGGGTTACTGTCGAAACCAAATACATCCCCATAAAAAGTACAATAATAATTATACTATAAATTATGAAAAAATACAAGATAATATGAATGAATAAAGATGAAAAATTAAAGGCTAGAAAAGACAAATAAAGAGGAAATTAACATGCAAATAGATTTGAAAAATTGAATTTTACATAAAATTGTGGTAAAATATAATTGTCCGTATAGTGGAGGTGTTTACACATGGAAAAATTGGAACGGACAAATGTAGTTCTGGAAACAATCCATGAGGACGATGATGCTGAGGAGTATTATCAAATCGCACAAGACTCTGGAATACAGGAGTATGTAGGCTTCATGTATCCCACTGATCTGATGCATGCACAGGAAATCCTGGACTTCCTGTCTGATCCCAGACTCATCTGCTTCAAAATCATTGAAGTGGATACCGGCGACATGGTCGGAATCATTCTGGGTGACCCGTTAACTAGCACCATTATTGACATATCATATTTTGTGGGTGCAGATTACCGTGGTCAGGGATACTGTTCATCAGCTGTCCAACAGCTGGAGGAGTATCTGAGAGAAGATACCTGTTTCACAATTATGAGGTTCTTTGTCAAGGAAGACAACGAGGAGTCTCAGAATGTGATGAGCAGGCTCGGTATCGAGCGGAGGTTCGGGAACGTTTATATGCTGGACATTGATTAGAAACTCCTGCATCATGGTGCCATATCTCGTGAAGAGTGTGGCACCTATTTTTTGCAAAAACAAACAAAAAAATATTAGAAAAATTTATCAAAAATTGTTTACTTTTGTAAATTTTTTGTATACAATATAAATAGTAATTTTTAAGAGATAATCAAAAGAAAAATGAAAGGGGCTATTGCCGATGAAAATATTAATGTTAACATGGGAATATCCACCAAGGATTGTTGGCGGAATAGCAAGAGTTGTACACGATTTGTCTAAAAGATTAATAAAAGATGGCCATGAAGTCACAGTAGTAACATATAAAGACGGAAATGTACCATATTATGAGAATGATAAGGGTGTTGATGTATATAGAGTAGATAACTATATGATCCATCCTAATAATTTTATAGATTGGATATTACAACTTAATTTTAATTTAGCTGCAAAAGCATCAGAAATAATAAATAAAAATGGAAAATTTGATGTTATACATGCGCATGATTGGTTAGTTGCAAATGCTGCAAAAACATTAAAGAGTGCATTTGATATACCTGTTGTTTCTACCATACATGCAACAGAATCAGGAAGAAATTCTGGAATACATGATGAAACACAAAGATATATAAATGATACAGAATGGCTTTTAACATATGAATCTACAGAAGTTATAGTTAATAGTAATTACATGAAAAGTCATGTACAAGGTTTGTTTGGACTTCCATTTGATAAAATAAATGTAGTACCAAATGGAATTAATTTAAATAACTTTAACGGAGTAGATAGAGATTATGATTTTAGAAGACAATATGCAATGGACAATGAAAAAATCATACTTTATTTAGGTAGATTAGTATATGAAAAAGGTGTACAATATCTAATTTCGGCTATGCCTAAAATTCTAGACAATTATCATGATGCTAAATTAATAATAGCAGGAAAAGGTGGAATGCTAGACGAATTAAAAGCACAAGCTGAACATATGGGACTTTCAAATAAAGTATATTTCACAGGTTATTTAGGTGGAAAACAAGTTCAAAAAATGTATAAATGTGCTGATGTGGCTGTATTCCCAAGTACATATGAACCATTCGGAATTGTTGCCTTAGAAGCTATGCTTGCAGGTGTTCCAACAGTTGTATCAGATATTGGAGGATTAAACGAAATAGTAGACCATAGAGTTAATGGAATGAAGAGTTATGCTGGAAATCCAAACTCAATTGCTGATTCAGTTTTAAGTTTACTATTTGATGGGCAACTTTCAGCAAACTGTGCTAAAAAAGCAAAACAAAAAGTAAAAGAAGAATATAATTGGAATAAAATAGCTCAAGATACACACTATATATATGAAAAAGCTATTTGCAAAACAATGGCTCAAAGACAAGCTGAGCAAATGGCTCAAGAAAAAGCTAAGAAAACAACTAAAGCTAAAAATACAGAAAGAGAGATTACAAATTTGTTAAGCTTCAAGAAGAAACATGCTTATGCATAAGAAAATTGGCTTAATAATAAGGAAGGGTAGATAATAAATGAATGTGTATGATACAGCAAATAGATTAGCTTATGAAATACAAGAATCAGACGAATACAAACAATATAAAAAGCTAAAAGATAGTGTAATGTCAAATAATGAAACAAAAGGAAAAATAGAAGAATTTGAAAAATTAAGATATGACGTTCAATTAATGGACTATACAGGTGAGAAAAAGGATGAAGAAAAAACAAAGAAATTAGAAGATATGTATAGAATGTTAGTTGAAGATAAACAAATAAAAGAATATTTTGATTTAGAAGTGAAATTTAACGTTATGATAGCAGACGTTAATAAGATAATAGCAGAAGCAATACGAGACGTACTTTAAAATTGATTTTAATGTTGGCCGATTATAAAAATTTTATTATATAATAAATATGTTGTTAGGAGCTTTTGATATGTACATAAATACATATCAAAAGCTTTTTAAATAATTTATTATAAAATACTAAAAGAAAAGGTGAATTAGATGCTTTACTATATTTTAACAATTGTGTTTTGTATAATTACCATTATTGTACTAAAATTTGGATTTAATATAAAACTTAAAAATATAAAAAGAATAAAAGAATTAGGTTATGATAAAGATTTAAATAGAATAGCAGATAAATTTCCTAATAATAAAGAAATTTGTGAAAAAATCCTAGATAAATTAGGTAATAAAACAGTAAAAATAGAAGAAAATAAGGATTCAAAAGCAAGTTTATATATAGCTGCTACAAATAAAATAATTATAGCAAATATAAAAGATACATTTACAAGAATACAAACAATATCACATGAGTGTTTACATTCTGTACAAAACAGAAAAATTTTAATGTTTAATTTTGCTTTTTCAAACATATACATTCTTTATTTTGTTGTTTCACTTATTCTAATTTTGTTTAATGTAGGAGAAGAATATTTTAATATATATATTTTAGTATACTTTTTATTAACATTAATATATGTAGGAATAAGGATGTATTTAGAAAACGAAGCTATGAGTCAGGCTATGTATGTGGCAAAAGATTATATGGAAGAATATAAAAATGAAATAGATTCAAAACAAGAAACTCAAAAAAATGAAACAAAAGTAGAAATAAAAGATGAAGAAATAGGAAAACTTGTAAAAGGATTTAGTGAAATAAATAAAATAGGAATACCATTTACAAATTTCTATTTAATAACACTATGCCTAATAAAAATAATAATATTATGTATAATTGCACTAATTTGACCAAATTTTGGTCAAATTTTTTTAATTTTGCTATAAATATACTTTAAAAAAAGTATATTTTGTAGTAGAATATATGGTATATTGTGTTTTAAGGAGTTTTAAATGAATAAAAAATGGGAATGTTATGAAGTTGACGAAAGCAAGGTAAAAGAATTAGCACAAAAATATAATATAAATGAAATTTTAGCAAAAATATTAGTTAATAAAAATCTTACAAAAAAACAAGATATAGATTTATTTATTAATCCTACAAGAAAAGATTTCCATGATCCTTTTTTTATGCCAGATATGGAAATAGCAGTAGAAAGAATTTTAAAAGCAATAGATAATAAAGAGAAAATCATGATTTATGGAGATTATGATGCTGATGGAATAACAAGTATAACTGTTTTAAAAAGTTATTTAGAAGAAAGAGGTTTAGAAGTTTCTTCATATATTCCAAATAGAATAAATGAAGGTTATGGATTAAACAAAAAAGCAATAGAAAAAATATATAATGATGGATACAGGCTAATGATAACAGTTGATTGTGGAATAACAGGAGCTGAAGAAATAGATTATGCAAATTCATTAGGAATAGAAACAATTATAACAGATCATCATGAGCCAGCTGAAGAAATTCCAAAAGCAGTTGCTGTAGTTGATGCGAAAAGAAAAGATAATAAATATCCATTTAATCAATTAGCAGGAGTTGGAGTAGTTCTTAAACTAATTCAAGCAATATCAATAAAACTTAATTTAGAAGAAAAAGAATACTTAAAATATTTAGATATTGTATGCATCGGAACAATATCTGATATAGTTCCTTTAGTTGATGAAAATAGAGTAATTGCAAAATTAGGATTAAAGCTAGTAGCTCAAACAAGAAATATTGGATTAAGAGCATTATTAGATATAATTGGATTTAAAAAAATAGATTCCGGAGCAGTATCATTTGGAATTGCTCCTAGAATAAATGCTTGTGGCAGAATGGGAAATGAGCAGCTTGCCTTGGATTTGTTTCTTTGCAAGGATTATGAATTAGCTAGAAAATTAGCAATTAAGCTAAATGAATACAATGTGGAAAGACAATCAATAGAAAAAAAGATTTTTGATGAAGCTGTAGAAAAAATAGAACAAAATGAAAAAGATAGTAGCTGTATAATAATTGGAAATGAAGGATGGCACCATGGAATTATAGGTATAGTAGCATCAAAGGTAACAGAAATGTATTTTAAGCCATCCATTTTAGTTTGTTTTGAAGACGCCGTTGGCAAAGGTTCCGGAAGAAGTATACCAGGATTTGATTTACATGAGGCTTTAATGAACTGCTTAGATTATTTAGATAAATTTGGCGGACATGAAATGGCAGTTGGTGTTACTTTAAAACAAGAAAACTTTGATAAATTCAAAGTTGAATTAGAAACATATGCAAAAAAATGTGAAATAGATAAAATAGTTCCAATAATAAATATTGATAGTGAAGTGTCACTAAAAAGTGTTAATATAGAAAATGTAAAAAGTTTATCACTATTAGAACCATACGGTGAAGCAAATAAAATGCCAATATTTTTATTTAAAAACTTAAAAATAAATTCAATTAGAGCTTTATCAGATGGAAAACATTTAAAACTAAGTTTAAAAGATGATGGATTTATGGTAGATTCCATTGGATTTAATATGGGACAGCTTTCAGAAGAATACTTACTAGATGATAAAGTGGATATTGTTGGAAACTTAGATATAAATTCATTTAACGGAAATGAAAGTGTACAAATTATAATTAAAGATATAAGAAAATCGTACTAAAGGAGGGAAAAAACGTATGTCAGAATATAAAAACAAAGAAATTGAAGATGTAATAGCAGTGGTGAAAAAGAAAAAGGGTAGACGTGATACAAAGCTAATACAACGTGCATATGACTATGCAAATTCAAAACATGGAGATCAGAAAAGAAAGTCTGGAGAACCATATATAATACATCCTGTACAAGTAGCGTATATTCTTGCAGATTTAGGCATGGATGACAACACTATTTGTGCAGCACTTTTACATGATGTTTTAGAAGACACTGATACTACATACAATGATTTAGTAAAAGAATTTAACCAAGAAATTGCATATATGGTTGATGGAGTTACAAAACTTAGTAAACTTCAGTATGCAAGTGTGGAAGAGCAACAAGTTGAAAACTATAGAAAAATGTTTTTAGCAATGGGAAAAGACATACGTGTAATCCTAATAAAACTTGCAGATAGACTTCATAATATGAGAACTTTAAAGTTTTTATCTAGAGATAGACAGATAGCAAATGCTAAAGAAACAATGGAACTATATGCACCACTTGCAAATAGACTTGGTGTATATTCTCTAAAATGGGAACTAGAAGATTTAGCTTTTAAATATTTGTATCCAGAAGAATATAGAGAATTAGTAGAAGGTGTGAATAGGAAAAGAGAAGAAAGACTTAAATTTATTGAGCAAATAATGGATCAAATAAGAGAAGAATTAAAGAAACAAAGAATAGATGCCGAAGTAACTGGAAGAGCAAAGCATCTATACAGTATATACAGAAAGATGAAAAGAGATAATTCAACTCTAGACCAAATATATGATTTATTTGCATTAAGAATAATAGTAAACTCAGTAAAAGACTGTTATGCAGCACTTGGAGTAGTACATGACTTATATAATCCAATGCCAGGAAGATTTAAAGACTATATAGCAGTACCAAAACCAAATATGTATCAATCACTACATACAACATTGATTGGACCAAAAGGAACACCTTTTGAAGTTCAAATACGTACATGGGATATGCACAGAGTTGCAGAATATGGTATTGCTGCACACTGGGCATACAAAGAGTCTAGTTTCGCAAAAGGCAAGAAGGCAAATGTAAAAGTACAAGATGATAAACTAGCATGGGTAAGAGAAACACTAGAATGGCAAAGCGAAATGCAAGACCCAGACGAATTCATGTCTACATTAAAGAAAGAATTATTTGTAGATGAGGTATATATTTTTACTCCAAAAGGAGCAATAAAAGTACTTCCAAAAGGTTCAACACCAATAGACTTTGCTTATCAAATACATGAGCAAATAGGACATAAAATGGTTGGCTGTAAAATAAATAGCAAAATGATGCCAATAACAACTAAGTTAAATAATGGTGACATTGTAGAAATAATAACATCAGACCAATCAAAAGGACCAAGTAGAGACTGGCTTAAATTTGTAAAAAGTTCAAGAGCAAGAAATAAAATATTAGGATGGTTTAAGAAAAACCAAAGAGAAGAAAATATAGAAAAAGGTAAAGACATAATAGAAAAAGAACTTAAAAAAATAGGTGTAAAACATGACGAACTATTTAAAAATGAATTTGTACAGCCAGCATTAAATAGATATAAATATAACAGCTTAGAAGACATGTATGCAAGTGTTGGATTTGGTTCAATATCTGCAGGAAAAATTATATCTAGAATGTTAGAAGAATACAGAAAAGTACATAAAGAAGACGATATAGAAAAAACCTTACAAGAGCTATCAAAAGAAAAAGTACATAAAGAAAAACCATCATCAAATGGTATCATTGTAAAGGGAATAGATAATTGCTTAGTAAAACTATCAAAATGTTGTAACCCAGTACCTGGAGACGATATAATAGGATATGTTACAAGAGGTAGAGGAGTATCTGTACATAGAACAGACTGTGTAAATGCAAAAAATCTATTAACAGATGGGAATAGAATAATAGATGTATATTGGAGCAATCAAAAAACAACATATAGTGTTGATATAGAAATATATGCAAATGATAGAACAGGACTATTAGCAGACATAATAAATGTAATAGGAAATACCAAATGCAAACTACAAGCAGTTACTTCAAAAGCAAACAAAGAAAAAATTGCAGTAACAGAAGTAACAGTTGAAGTAGAAAATATAGAACAATTAAACAAAGTATTAAAAGCTCTTAGAAAAGTAGATAGTGTATACGAAGTAAAAAGAAAGAAACAATAGGATGTCATTGTGCCAATGGGGACAGACCCCTTTGGCACAACACAGGCACAAAGGAGATAAAGATGATTTTAAAAGAATTAAGATTACAATCTGATTTTGAAAATATAATTACAAATTGTTACATAATAGAAGATGAAAAAACAAAGGAAACAATGGTAATAGACCCAGGAGGAGAGCCAGAGCGAATATTAGAATTATTACAAATATTGGGTGCTAAGGTTAAATATATTTATTTAACACACTGCCATGGAGACCATATGGGAGCTTTAGAAGACATAAAAAATAAAGTAGGTGGAAAAATATTAATTCACTCAGATGATTATGAAGGACTACAAAATCCTGAAATTAATCTTACGGGTGTAGTATCAGAAAATAAAAAAAGTATCGAAGCAGACTCTAGGGTAAATGACGGAGATGTAATCCATATAGGTGATTTAGAGTTTAAAGTAATACACACACCAGGGCATACAAAAGGCGGAAGCAGTTTATATTGCGAAAAAGAAAACATGTTGTTTTCTGGTGACACATTATTTAAAGGAATGTGGGGAAGAACAGACCTTCCAACAGGTAGTTTTCAAGATATAATACAATCAATAAGTAATAAATTATTAGTATTACCAGACGAGACCATAGTATACCCAGGTCATGGAACATCTACTAAAATTATAGAAGAAGAACCAATTTACTATAATCTAATGCCTGGGGACGAGTAAAAAGTAGAAAGGAGCAAATTTTATGAAAGTGGAACCAAAAACTTTGCCAGGTTTTATGGAACTTTTACCAAATGACCAAATACAATTTAATTCTATGATGGATAAGATTAGAAAATCATATGAGAGGTTTGGATTTTTACCATTAGATACGCCAATTATTGAAATGGCAGATGTACTTTTGGCAAAAGCAGGTGGGGAAACAGAAAAACAAATATATCGTTTTAACAAAGGTGATAATGATTTGGCTTTGCGTTTTGATTTAACAGTGCCACTTGCTAAATATGTTTGTGAGTATTATAACGATATAAGTTTTCCTTTTAAAAGATACCAAATAGGTAAAGTATATAGAGGGGAAAGACCTCAAAAAGGTAGATATAGAGAATTTTATCAATGTGATATAGATATTATTGGAGATGGAGAGTTAAACTTAATAAATGATGCAGAAATTCCAAGTGTTATTTATACAACTATAAAAGAACTAGGATTTGATAATTTTACAATTAGAATTAATAATAGAAAAATATTAAATGGATTATTTGCAGAGCTTGATTTAGAAAAAGAGTCTATAGAAATAATGAGAATTATTGATAAACTTGAAAAAATAGGAAAAGAAAATGTGGTAAAATGTTTACAAGACTTAAAAATTGAAAACGAAAAGATAAATAAAATAATGGAATTCCTAGATATAGAAGGAGATACAGATTCAAAATTACAAAAACTTCAAGAATTAGGATTTATAAACGAACTATTCTTACAAGGCTTAGTAGAACTTTCTGAAGTAATTAAAAATGTAAGATTATTTGGAGTTCCAGATACTAATTTTAAGGTAGATCTTACAATAGCAAGAGGATTAGATTATTATACAGGAACAGTTTATGAAACATTTTTAAATGATTATAGAGAGCTTGGAAGTATATGCTCAGGCGGTAGATATGATAATTTAGCAGAGTTTTATACTGATAGAAAAATGCCAGGTGTTGGAGTATCTATAGGACTTACAAGATTATATTCAAAACTAAGAGAGCTTGATATAATAGAAAACAATCAAAAATCAATTTCTAAAGTTTTAGTTGTATCAATGCTAGATAATAATGATAGAGCAATAGAAGTAGGAGCAATGCTTAGAAAAAATGATATAAATACAGATGTATATTTAGAAAACAAAAAAATAAAAGCTAAATTTAAATATGCAAATAGATTAAATGTTCCATATGTTGCAATAATAGGAGAAGAGGAAGAAGAAAACGGAACAGTAAGTCTAAAAAATATGGAAACAGGAGACCAAAAAGAAGTAAGTATAGATGAGCTAATAACTATATTAAAACAAGATTAGTTAAAAGTGAATGTTAATAAAAAAGTGGAAAGCTATATTGAGAGAAAATATAACCTAAGATTTAAAAAATTAGGTTATATTTTTTATGCTTTACGAATATATTTATATATAGGAAACTTGTACCAATAGAAATAGCCAAAAAAAGAAAAAAGCAAGTTCTAGCAAAGAGTATTTTAGGAAGGAATAAAGCCAAACATGATTAATTTAGCTGTAATAGAATTAAAAGATATTATAAAATACTTAATAAAAATAACAATTATAATATTGCTTGCTGTGAGTCTTACCAAATTTTTTTCAAGCTTTAAAACAAAATTAAATGTAGAAAAAAAATCTTTTCTCTCTTGTTTAGATGTAGTTATACCAAGCATGATAGATGTAAATGAGAATGAAGAGAATACAAAAAAAGTAGATAAAGCTGAAATAAAACCACTAAAAATGGCATTAGAAACTGAATTAGGAGTTATAAATGCATTAGAAAAAAATGGAGAAACAGAAGCTGATGAAACATCAAGTGCAAATAAAGAAGAAACAGAAGCTGACGCTGGAAAAGTTGAAGAAGCAAAAACAGGAGTAAAAACAGAGGTTATAGAAACTAATGTCCCTGAAAAATATACTACAGAATATAATGGAGTAAAAATAAGAAATGAAACAGATAATATAAAACTAACAAAAGCAATGTTAAAACCTGATGTAACACTAAATACAAAAAATATCATTATCTATCATACACATACTTGTGAAAGTTATACAAAAACAGAAAAATATAAATACAAATCAACAGGAAACTTTAGAACAACTGATATAAATTATTCTGTAGCAAGAGTTGGAACTGAACTTACTAAGTATTTAAAATATTATGGATATAATGTAATACATGATACTACTTTATATGATTATCCATCATATAGTGCATCATATGATAGATCACTAAAAGGAGTAGCAAAATTATTGAAAAAAAATAAAGATACAGACATATTATTTGATATTCATAGAGATGCAATTGGAGATAGTACATATGCACCAACAGTTAAAATAGGAGAAGAAGAAGCGGCTCAAATGATGTTTGTAATAGGAAGTAATGGAGGAGGAAGCGAGCATGATAATTGGAATAAGAACTTAAAATTTGCAGTAAAAATACAAGAAAAAGCAAATGAAATGTATCCAGGATTATTTAAACCGATAATTTTAAGAGACAGTAGATATAATCAACAATTAGCAGATGGAGCAAGCATTATAGAAGTAGG
The DNA here is from genome assembly GCA_944389745.1 of uncultured Clostridia bacterium. Classification (GTDB taxonomy): domain Bacteria; phylum Bacillota; class Clostridia; order TANB77; family CAG-508; genus CALXVA01. The sequence continues at coordinate 53,312 of CALXNM010000005.1, forward strand.
TGCTACAGGCAATACTCTAGAACAATGTTTAAATAGTATGAAATACTTATCAAAAGTATTAAAAGAAGTATTAAATTAGCAATTGGGGACGGATTTGTTTTGTAAATCTAAATATAAATTTACAAAATAAGTCCGTCCCCATCTGCTAATTTTTTTATATTACAACTTGACAATTAAAAAGAAAAAAATTATAATAAAATATTGTTAGAAGCCTAACAATACAGTGGAGGTGATATAAAATAGAAAGGATGAATGTAGGTAGAAGTATTCATATATTATCAAGGCAAGTTAAGAGAAAAATAGATGAAGCGGTAATTAAATATAATGTTACATCAGTTCAATGTAGTTTTATTGGCTATATAGGCTACAAGAACAAAAAGGGAAATGTTTATGCAAAAGACATAGAAAGAAAATTTAATATGAGAAGGGCTACTGTTGCAGAGATACTTAGTTTGATGGAAAAAAATGGCTTAATAGAAAGAAAAGCGAATGAAAAAGATGGAAGATTAAAACAAATTGTATTAACAGACAAATCATTAGAAATAGAAAATAGTATAAAAAAAGAAGTAAATAAAGTAGAAAATAATTTAAAAAAAGGCCTTACTGAAGAAGAGGTTAATGAGTTCATGAAAACATTAAAGAAAATGTCTGAAAATTTGGAATATTAAAAACAAAAAAATATAGGAGGTAGAAATGATAAAGAAATTAGCAAAATATATAATAGACTGTAAGAAAGATACAATTTTAACACCTATATTTGTTATTTTTGAAGTTATTATGGAAGTTGTAATTCCATATTTAATGGCAAAAATAATAGATGTAGGTATTCAAAACAGCGATGTTAAATATATTCTAGAAATTGGTATATTTCTAATTGTATCTGCAATATTATCACTTACTTTTGGTATGCTATCTGGAAGATTTGCTGCAAAAGCATCTGCAGGATATGCTAAAAATTTAAGAAAAGCTATGTTTGATAAAATCCAAACATATGCATTTGAAAATATTGATAAATTCTCAACATCAAGTTTAATTACAAGACTTACAACAGATGTGACTAATGTACAAAACGCTTTTCAAATGATTATAAGAATATTAGTAAGAGCTCCAATAATGCTAATATTTGCTCTTGTAATGACATTTACAATAAGTGCAAAACTTGCTTGCATATTCCTAGTTGCAATACCTATCCTAGGATTCCTTTTAATATTTATAGCTAAAAAAGCACATCCATATTTTGAAACAGTATTCAAGAAATATGATAAATTAAACAGAGTTGTTCAAGAAGATTTATCTGGAATAAGAGTTGTTAAAGCATATGCTAAAGAAGATTTAGAAAAAGAAAAGTTTAGAGGCGTAAATAACGAAGTATATAGCATGTTCAAAAAAGCCGAAAAAATAGTTGCTTTTAACTCACCAGTAATGCAATTTACTGTATATTCATGTATTTTATTAATATCATGGTTTGGTGCACAGTTAATTGTTGGTGGAGAAATGCAAACAGGACAATTATCAAGTTTAATTACATATGCATATCAAATACTTATGAGTTTGATGATGCTTTCAATGGTATTTGTTATGGTAATAATTGCTCAATCTTCAGCTGAAAGAATTATAGAAGTATTAGATGAAAAACCAGCAATTAAGAATAAAGAAAGAACTATAAAAGAAGTAAAAGACGGTGGAATAGTATTTGATAATGTAAGTTTCTGTTATAGTGACGAAAAAGACAGAACAAAATTTGCTTTAAGGAATATTAATTTAGAAATTAAACCAGGAGAAACAGTAGGTATTATTGGTGGAACAGGAAGTTCTAAATCTACGCTAGTACAATTAATTCCAAGGTTATATGAAGTAACTAAAGGAAGAGTTAAAGTTGGTGGAGTAGATGTTAGAGATTATGACCTAGAAACTTTAAGAGATAGTGTTTCTATGGTTCTTCAGAAAAATGTACTATTCTCAGGTACTATTAGTGAAAACCTAAGATGGGGAAATAAAGAAGCTGATGATGATGAACTAGAAAGAGTATGTAAGCTTGCTCAAGCAGATGATTTTATAAAACAATTTCCAGCAAAATATGAAACAGTGCTAGACCAAGGTGGAACTAATGTATCAGGAGGACAAAAACAAAGAATTTGTATTGCAAGAGCATTACTTAAAAAACCAAAAATATTAATATTAGATGATTCAACAAGTGCTGTTGATACAAAAACAGATGCTTTAATTAGAAAAGCATTTAGAGAAGAAATACCAAATACAACAAAGATAATAATTGCACAAAGAATTAGTTCTATAGAAGATGCAGATAAAATAGTTGTATTAAATGAGGGAAGAATTGATGGAATTGGAACATCAGAAGAACTTCTAAAAACTAATAAAATATATAGAGAAGTATATGAATCTCAAATGAAAGGAGATGACGAAGAAGATGGAAAAGAAGACTAAGAAGTCAAAAACAGCATTTAGACTTTTAAAATATGTATTTACAACATATAAACTACAATTTTTTATAGTACTTGTAGCAATCATACTTAGTTCACTTGCTAATGTAATGGGAATTCAATTTATCCAAAGATTAATTGATAACTACATAGTGCCATTATTAGGTAATGAAAATCCTGATTTTTCATCATTATTACAAGCAATCCTTTCAATGGGTGTAATTTATATAATAGGTGTTTTAGCAACATATATTTACAACAGATTAATGATTAATATTTCACAAGGAATATTAAATAAAATACGTACAGAAATGTTTGAACATATGCAAACTTTACCAATTGGATATTTTGATAGCCGTTCACATGGTGAAATAATGAGTACATACACAAATGACGTAGATGCTTTAAGACAAGCTTTAAGCCAAAGTATTCCACAAGTATTTTCAGCAATTGTAACAATGATAACTGTTTTAGTATCAATGTTTACTACAAATGTATATTTAACTTTAGTTGTTATTGCAATGGTTATAATAATGACATTTGTATCTAGATATTTAGGTGGAAACAGTTCAAGATATTTCGTACAACAACAAGAGGATTTAAGTAAAGTAAATGGATACATAGAAGAAATGATGGAAGGACAAAAAGTAGTAAAAGTTTTCTGCCATGAAGAAGAATCAAAAAATAAATTTGATGAATTAAATGAGAACTTATGTGATAGTGGTGCTAGAGCTAACACATATGCAAACATCTTAATGCCTTGTATAGCAAATATTGGTAACTTAGGATATGTGTTAGTTGCAGTTATTGGTGGTATTCTTTCTGTAAATGGAATATTAACAATAGGTAATATTGCTGCATTCTTACAATATGTAAAAGCATTTACAAACCCATTAAGCCAAGTTTCACAACAAATGAACTTTATAGTAATGGCACTAGCTGGTGCTGAAAGGATATTTAAATTAATTGATGAAAAACCAGAAGTAGATGATGGTTATGTAACACTTGTAAATGCTAAAATGGAAAATGGTAAAATTGTAGAAGCAAATGAAAGAACAGGTTTATGGGCATGGAAACATCCTCATCAAGATGGTAGAATTACTTACGCAAGATTAAGAGGAAAAGTTACCTTTGATGATGTTGTATTCGGATATACAGATAAAAAGATTGTATTACATAATATATCATTAGAGGCTAAAGAAGGACAAAAAGTAGCATTTGTTGGTGCAACAGGTGCAGGTAAAACTACTATTACAAACTTAATAAATCGTTTCTATGATATACAAAGTGGTAAGATTAGATATGATGGAATAAATATACAAAAAATTAAAAAAGCAGATTTAAGAAGATCACTTGGTATGGTTTTACAAGACACAAATTTATTTACAGGAACAATTAAAGACAATATAAGATATGCAAGACCAGAAGCATCTGATGAAGAAGTTTATGCTGCAGCAAAACTTGCAAATGCAGATTACTTTATAAAAAAATTACCACAAGGTTATGATACAATGATAACTGGAAATGGAGAAGGATTATCACAAGGACAAAGACAATTACTATCAATTGCAAGAGCAGCATTAGACAATGCGCCAGTATTAATACTAGACGAAGCAACATCAAGTATTGATACACGTACAGAAAAAATAGTTCAAGACGGTATGGATAAACTTATGAAAGGTAGAACAGTTTTTGTTATAGCACATAGACTATCAACAATTAGAAACTCAGATTTAATTATGGTACTAGACCAAGGAAGAATAATTGAAAGAGGAAATCATGATGAATTAATAGCTAAAAAAGGTATGTATTATGGACTATATACAGGAGCAATAGAAATAGACTAACACAAAATGCCATGGGGACAGACCCTTTTGGCATTTTATTTTTTTTGATTAAAATACTTGTAAAAAAATAGTTTGTATAATATGATATAAATGAAATAATAAAAAAGTTTTAATATATTTTTACAAAGGAGGAGTATTATGGAAAATATAAAAGTAAACTTTGATAATGCAAAGGTTTTTGAGAGCAAGATAATGAAGTATTCTAAACAAGTTGAGGAGATTCATAAAGAATTACATGAAAAAGCAGATGATAAAAATGAGTTTTGCGGATGGCTTAATTTGCCAACAAATTACGATAAAAACGAATTCGAAAACATAAAAAAGGCTGCTAAAAAAATTCAGGCAGATTCAGATATATTATTAGTTATAGGAATAGGAGGATCTTATTTAGGAGCTAGAGCGGTAATAGAATCTCTAAACAATACATTCTATAATATGCAAGACAAATCTCAAAGAAGAACACCACAAATATTATATGTAGGAAATTCATTAAGTCCGAATTATATAAGTGATTTAGTAAATTATATTGGAGATAAAGATATATCTATAAATGTTATATCAAAGTCTGGAACTACAACAGAGCCAGCAATAGCTTTTAGAATTTTTAGAGAGATAATGGAAAATAAATATAGCTTAAAAGAAGCAAGGTCAAGAATTTATGTAACATCAGATAGTGAAAAAGGTGCGCTAAAAACTCTTGCTGATAAAGAAAAATACACAACATTTGTTATACCGGATAATGTTGGAGGAAGATATTCAGTATTAACAGCAGTTGGATTACTTCCAATAGCAGCAGCTGGAATAAATATTGATGAATTAATGGAAGGAGCAAGAATAGCACAAGATAGATATTCAGATGGAAACTTGAAATATAATGAGTGTTATAAATATGCGGCTTTAAGAAATGTGCTATATGAAGAGGAAAAGAACATAGAAATTTTAGTTACTTATGAGCCAAAAATGCACTACTTTATTGAATGGTGGAAGCAATTATTTGGTGAAAGTGAAGGTAAGGAGAAAAAAGGAATATATCCATCAGGAGCTGAATTTACTACTGATTTACATTCACTAGGACAATATATTCAAGAAGGAAGAAGAAATTTATTTGAAACAGTAATAAGCATAGAAAATTCAGAAAACGATATAAAACTAAAAAAAGAAGAAGATGACATGGATAATCTAAATTATTTAGCTGAAAGAACACTTGACTATGTAAACAAAAAAGCAATGCAAGCAACTATAGCAGCACATGTTGAAGGAGATGTGCCTAATATTGTAGTAAATATTGATAAATTAGATGCAAGCAATATGGGGCAATTAATATATTTCTTTGAACTTGCCTGTGCTATGTCTGGATCAATTTTAGGAATCAATCCATTTAATCAACCAGGGGTAGAAAAATATAAAACAAATATGTTTAAACTATTAGGAAAACCAGGATATGAAGAAAAATAATTCTAATGAAAAATAAAAGAGGAAAAAGTAATGAACAATAAAGTAGAAAGTTTTAGAAGACTATTATTTATATTAGTTGTTTTATTAGTATTAGCTTTTTCAAATAAAGTATATGCTATAGGAACACTAACTGTTGTAGAGCAAACAGAAGAATACAAGGAATATACAGAACTAAGTGATGAAGAAAAGAAAAATGTATTGCCACCAAAGCAATATAATATAATTGCGCCTCAATCAACTTCTACTTATTTAAATCGAATGAATAATTTATTTAAACTTACTGATATACTAGAAGATTCTTTAGATAAAGAATATGATTTAAGAAATATAATTCTAAATAATGTTAAAGTAAGAGACCAAATGCAAACAGATTCATGTTGGGCTTTTGCAGGAATAGGTATGCTAGAAAGTAGCTTAGGAATGAATGATTATAAATTGAAAAATACTCAAAACATATATGATTTCTCAGAAAGACACATGTTCTATGCGTCAAAAAGGAGTTTTTTTAATAATAATCAAGTTAATGAATATGGATACACCACAGACCATTCTGGAGGAAACTTTAATGAAGTAAGAAACTACTTTACTAATGGAATGGGAGCCATAGAAGAACCTGATATGCCATTTGAAAATAATGAGGAGTATATCAATCTTTCAGAAATACAAAATAAAGATACTGTAACTACTTTATATGATACAATTGAATTTGAAGATGTAGATGATATTGGGAAAACACAGCTTATGGCAAAAATGAAACAAACAATATCTAACTATGGGGGAATATTTGCAGGAGTTCATGGAGCACAATTAATGTCAGATGCATATAACAATTCAACAGGAGCAATATATTGTGACCCTAACGATGTAGAAAATTCTTATACAATGAATCATGCAGTTGTAATAATTGGTTGGGACGACAATTATAGTAAAGATAATTTTAATGAAGCACATAGACCTTCAAGCAATGGTGCATGGATAGTAAAAAATTCATGGGGAGACAAATTAACTACTAATTTGTTACAACAAAAACAAACACTATATGATAGATATACTGAACAATATAACGAAAAAGGTTGGTATTCTGCTGAGCAAATACCAGATGACTATATAATACAATTATATGTTGCAAATGGATATGGAGAAGGCAAAGTCTCTATAGAAGGAGAAAATATAGTTGTTGAAGTCGGAGACCAAGGCTATATGTATATTTCATATGAAGATAAAAATATATACAGTAATTTATATGGAGTAGCAAAAGCTTCAAATGAAAAGGACTATGATAAATTATATCAACATGACAAAATTGCAGCAAATATACCAATAAGTTATACAGCTAATTCAGGATATATAGCTAATAAATTTACAAGAGACTCAGGCAAAACAGAATATTTAGATAAAGTAAGTTTTTATACATATCAAGAAGTTACATGTGAGGTATATGTAAATTCAGAAGATGGAGATTTAATAAATACAAAATTAAATAAAGTAAATTTAAAAAATGGTAGCAGTATCACAGTAGAGCCAGGTTATCATACATTAGAATTTGCAGAGCCAGTTCAATTAACAGGAAGCTCATTTGTTGTAGCTTTACATATATCCACAACAGAAGGCAATATAACATTTACAGCAGAAACTAAACTAACAGATGAAAATGTGGATGTTGGAGCAAATAGAAGCTTCTTTACAGATGATAATAATTTCCAAGTAAATGATTGGAATGATTTAGGAACTTATTCAGACGAAAATGTGAGAGGTAACTTGTCAATAAAAGCATATACAGATAATGAATTGCCAGTTGCAACTTTGGAAAAAATAGAAGTAACAACACCACCAAATAAAACAGAATATACAGAGGGAGAATCATTTGATAAAACAGGAATGGTAGTAACTGCAAGCTATAGTAACTCTAGCTCAAAAGAGATAACAAATTATGAAATAGTTGATGGAAGTAATTTATATTACGGTCAACAATATGTAACAGCAGTATATAAAGAAGACGGAACAATCAAAACAGCAACTCAAACAATTACAGTAAACAAAAAAGATGTATCTGGTGATGTAAATGTAACTGATGTAAAAATAGCAAAACTTCCTAATAAATTAAAATATATACAAAATGAAGAAGAATTAGACTTAGAAGGAGGTCTTTTAGAGGTAACATATAGTGATGGCAAAGTAATTCAAATAGATATGAGATCTAGTGCAGTTGTTGTTACAGGATTTGATAATACAAAACTTGGAAAACAAACAATAGTGGTAACATGCTCAAACAGACAACTTACTTTTGAAGTAGAAGTTGTACAAAAAGATGAGCCAGAAAATCCAGAGAATCCAAGAGAACCTGATAATCCAGATAACCCTGAAAATCCTGGTGAGCAAGTAACACCAGTATTATCAGACCTCACTAATATGAGAACAGAATATCGTCAAGCATTAATATATCTATACTCTAATGATGAAGAATCATATATAGATTTTACAATACAAGTTTCTAACATTGTAAATGGTAGTGACCAAACTAATTATACATACTATTATTACTTCTCAGGAACAGACTCAAATGAAAATATAGATAATTGGACAAAAATAGAAAATCCTGAAATAAACATGGCAAATGATGGAACAAAAACATTAACTTTTAAAGTAAATAGCAAAGATATACCTAATTTTAGCCAAATATCAGCAAGTACAAGCCTATATTTATATCTAAGAGAAGATGCTGAAGCCTCAGGAGAAACATTAAGCCAAACAGTAGTAGATGAAGTTGAAAAAACAGAAAACACAGTAGTAAAAATATATAATGATGAAGAAGAAGTAGGTTCAATAGATGATGTAATAAATATATCAGGAAATAATTACAATAGTGCTGATACCAATGGCTCAGATGGAGTAGATAATACAGTGGCAAAAGGAATTCTACCACAAGCAGGTATAATAACAATAGGAATAGCAATAATTGTATTGGTAGGATTTGGAATATACATATTCATACGTCATAGAAATATTGATAAATAAACTAATAGCAAACTATTGACATAATATAATTTACGGGTGTATAATAAGAAATGTATTAAAAAATAAAAACATAAATGAGAAAAAGTAAAATAAAGGTTATTTACAGAGAGGAGTAGTTATAAGCTGAAAGCTATTCTAAATAAACATATTTGAAAAACTACCTCATTGTTTCTAGCAAAACTAGACGTACACTTGCGTTAAAAGTTAATTAAGTTAAATAAAGGGTGGAACCGTGTAATATATGCACCCCTCTATAGTTAATAGCTATGGAGGGGCGCTTTTTTTAGGTGATATCTTATAAAAAGAAAGGATGGTTTTTATGAAAATTACTTTAAAAGATGGCTCTGTAAAAGAAGTAAAACAAGGAATCAGTGTTTTAGAGTTAGCAAAAGAAATAAGCGAAGGATTAGCAAGAATGGCAACTTGTGCAAAAGTTAATGGAAAAGTAAGAGATTTAAGATATGAAATTAATGAAGATTCAGAGGTTGAAATTTGTACTTTTGAAAATAGTGAAGATGGTAAAAAAGCATATTGGCATACAACAGCTCACATTATGGCACAAGCTATAAAAAGAATATATGGTGATGATGTAAAATTAACAATAGGACCTGCTATAGATAAAGGTTTCTATTATGATTTTGATGTTAAAGAAAATATATCTTCAGATGATTTTGAAAAAATAGAAGCTGAAATGAAAAAAATAATAAAAGAAGACTTACCAATAGAAAGATATACACTTCCAAGAGATGAAGCTATAAAATTTATGAAAGAAAAGAATGAAGACTATAAAGTAGAATTAATAGAAGAACTTACAGAAGGAGAAGAAATATCATTCTATAAACAAGGTGAATTTACAGACCTATGTGCTGGTCCGCATTTAATGAGTACAGGAAAAGTAAAAGCAATAAAAATACTTTCTTCTTCAGGTGCTTATTGGAGAGGCGATGAGCACAATAAAATGCTACAAAGATTTTATGGAATATCATATCCTAAAGCTAGCCAGCTAGAAGAATATTTGAACATGTTAGAAGAAGCTAAAAAACGTGATCATAAAAAACTAGGAAAAGAATTAGAACTATTTATGATAGCACCAGAAGGACCTGGATTTCCATTTTTCTTACCAAAAGGAATGGTATTAAGAAATGTTCTAGAAGATTTCTGGAGAGATATTCATAGAAAAAACGGATATGTAGAAATAAAAACTCCTATGATATTAAACGAAGAATTATGGCATCGTTCAGGACATTGGGACCACTATAAAGAAAATATGTATACAACAAAAATAGATGGTGTAGATTATGGAATAAAACCAATGAACTGCCCAGGAGGAATGCTTGTTTACAAGAGTAAAATGCATTCATACAAAGATTTACCAATAAGAGCAGGAGAACTTGGATTAGTTCATAGACATGAAAAATCAGGAGAACTAAATGGTTTATTTAGAGTAAGATGCTTCACACAAGATGATGCGCATATCTTCTGTTTACCAAGTCAAATTGAATCTGAAATAGCAGGAATAATGAAACTTGTAGATGAAGTATATAGCATATTTGGATTTGAATATACAGTAGAACTTTCTACAAGACCAGATGATTCAATGGGATCTGATGAACAATGGGAAATGGCTGAAGGAGCATTAAAGAAAGTACTTAAAGATATGGAAATGCCATATGAAATAAATGAAGGAGACGGAGCTTTTTACGGACCAAAGATTGACTTCCATATTAAAGATTCATTAGGACGTGAATGGCAATGTGGTACAATACAATTAGACTTCCAAATGCCAGAAAGATTTGATTTAACATATATAGGAGAAGATGGAGAAAAACATAGACCAGTTATGCTTCACAGAGTTATATTTGGAAGTATAGAAAGATTTATTGGTGTATTAATAGAAAACTATGCAGGAGCATTCCCAACATGGCTAGCACCAGTACAAGTAGAAATACTACCAATTGCAGATGCGCACAATGAGTATGCAAATGAAGTAAAAGCAAAACTAGAAGATGTTGGTATAAGAGTAGAAGTAGATAGTAGAAATGAAAAAATAGGATATAAAATAAGAGAAGCACAACTACAAAAAATACCATATATGTTAGTCTTAGGAGATAAAGAAAAAGAAGCAGGAACAGTTGGTGTACGTTCTAGAAAAGATGGAGATATTGGAGCAATGGATTTAGATGAATTCATAGCAAAAATAGTAGAAGAAATAGATACATTTGCAAAATAAAATAAAAAAACAGAAATTAACATAAAACACAAAAGGCAGGCGTGTAAATAAATCAAACACGTCTGTTTTTGCTTAAATTTGAGAAAAAGCTCAAAATGTGCTATAATTAAAGAGTAAACCGTTTTACTAAACAACCGAAAGGAGTATGCTACATGAAAGTAACGGACACCCTGGAATTTCCTGACATGCAGGAAATTCTGGAAAAAGCGCACAACATCGATGATGTTTGGGATGCGCTTATCGCATGGTTCAGTGAGGACCCCAACGATCTGGAGAAGGTCGCATGTGCTAACAAGCTCATCGAGTTTAACAACATGCGGAATTCGGACCTGGTCATTAAGCTTGATCAAGATGTTAGTGAAATCAAAGATGTCCTTCGTGGGATATCGAGACGATACGGACACACGATCACCGTAACCAGGCGCCAGAAAGCGTTGATTGGCGTTATTGCCAAGATGGTAATACTCATCCAGCGTGGAGAGAAGCAAGGCATGAACGTGTTTTCTTCTCTTGAAGGTCTGAAAGATTTTATTGGCATCAGGATTGTTGCCCAGACCGGAAAGAAAGACACGCCGGAGAGTCAGCAGATGGCTTACGACATCATGAACGAGGTACTGAGGTTCCTCGTTGTCGAGAAGAAGAATACTCTTTCGACTGTCCTCCAAGACAGAACTGTCAGAGAACTGAAAGGCGTCTTAATTCCAGAGCAATCTGGAGTATGGGATGTCTTCAAGGACAACGTGAAGGATTACTTCTACTATGCCAAGCCAAATGGCTATCAGTGCCTGCACGCTGTTCCTATGGGACCTGACCAGCAAACTGTAGAGATTCAGGTGAGGACTCAAGAAGCCGAAGTTCGAGCAGAGTATGCGGAAGCAACTAGCCATGAGGCTCACAGGCTGCTTCGATATGAAGGCTTCGAGGTTCCGGTTGACCTGTCTAAGGTTGACATCGAAGGAGTAACCGTGGTTGACTTTGGGGGAGAGACCTCGCTTACGGGAGTTACCATCTACGACAGGGTTGGACTTGTCCACGCTGTTGACCCGCTGAACCTTCTGCGATAACGGTTAGCGACCGCCCGGGGGTACTTCCCTGGGCAGTTGCTTTTTTATTTCTTATTACCATCATCTGAAATAAATTTCATAAAACTCTTTTTTAATATAGAATAATGTAAAAACTTATGATATAATACAGTACGAAAAAATAAGAATTATTGAAGGAGGTAAATTATGGCTAGAACTGCTAAAACTACGAACAAAACAGAGGCTACAGAAGAAATAGAAACTACAAAGACCTCAAAGACTACAAAGACCAAAAAGGCTGAGAGTACCGCAAAAACTACAAAAAGAACCACTAAAACAGCCAATAAAGCAGCGGCGAAAACAACAACTAAAACAGAACCAGAAAATGAAGTAGATAACAAATTAAAATATATCGGACTAAATTTAAATAGAATTCCAGCATTTTTAAAAGAGCATGAAAGCCTAAATTTCAGACCTTCTAAATCATATGATGATACAATTTATAAAGTATATAGATATGTTAATATAAAAAATATAGAAATTTTGATAACTCCACGTGATAGATTAACAGATTTAAAAGAAAAATATAAATTAGCAAGTCCAATTCGTGACTATTTAGATAAGAAAAACATAGAAAATGCTGAAAAGCATGAAGATTTTATGAAGCTTGTTGAAACTATTAATGAAAAGAGAATAGAAGAAATAGCTAAAGAACAAGAAGAATTAAATGAAAAAATACCATATGAGGTTAAATATCCTAATAACTATATATGGCAAATATATTATTCTGATTATGCAAAAAAATATTTTATGCTTGCAACAACTAAAGAGCAAGATAATAATGCTATGTTTTATTTGTTAAAAGAACAAATAGCAAATACAAGATCAAGAAAAGGAAAATATATTTTTGTTCCAATAAGTCATTTAGAATATTCAGGGTTATTTTTAACAAAATCAGAAATTTCAGATGTAGAAAATTATTTATGGTATTTTACAAAAGAATGGCCAAATGTATATGAAATATTTGACAAAGATAATAATTTATTTATAAAAATCGTGGGAGTTACAAATATATATGACAAAATAAAGACAACATATAGTATATATTTAGATTCAAAAGAAGAAGCACTAAATTTTTACAAATTATTAAAAGCAATGTTCATATTAGCTACAGGTGCAAAAGAAGAATTTAAATTTGTAACTAAAATAAATGCAGATGGACAGATAGAATTTTGGCATAAAGATCATTTAGTAAAATATGAAAATCTTTCAGAATACATAAAATTAGAGTACCTAGATAAAATTGATAGACTAAAAAAAGAAGTTAAAGACGGAGCAGAGTTAGAAAGAAAGTTAAGTAAATTTAAAGTTGTTATAGAAGAATTAACCCAAGATTATTTACAAAGACAAAGACAAATAGCAACATTTCTTGAATGTAAAAAAACATTCTTTGGAAAAGTAAAATATTTCTTTAAAAAGAAAAAAGATAATAAAGATATTAGAACTCTGAAAGAGCAAAGACCACTAAGCAGAAGAGAAGAAAGTAAAACTAAAAATGATGAATCAAAAGACGAAACATTAAAAGAGTTATATGCATTAAAACAACAATACACAATAGAAGATTTAATAAATATATGCACAAAATTAGAAGAAGTAGTTAAGAAAAATACAAATTTAAAATTAGATATTAAAGCTATAGAAACAAAAAAAGATATATTAACTAAAAAGATTGATAATGCCGATTTATATATAAAAGAAATAGATAAACACAAAAAGAGTATTTTTGAATTTTGGAAATTTACAAGTAAAGATGAAGTACAAACCCTAAATGAAGCCGAAGAACAAGAAAAAACAGAACATACTAAAATGAGAAAATACTTTGATTATAAAGATGATTTAGAAGATTTAGGAAAAATTGTAGACGAAGTTCAAAGAAGGAAATTATCAAAAAATGAAACAGATGCAATATTTGTACTAAAACAAGTACCAGAGTCATTTAAAGAACTAAACAGTGAAAAAGAAACTGATGTTGAAGTATTTGTGGAAAAAGAAGAAGAAGCAAAACCAAAGAAAAGGACAAGAAAAAAAGAAAATCAATTAGCAACAGACTTAGAAAATCTAAAAAAAGAATATGAAAATGATATAGAAGTAATAAACAGCAAAGACTTTGACATATTTGGAGGATTAATAGAAGATAAAACAAAAGTAAAAAGCATTAATAATGAAAAACATAGAGAAATAGAAAAAGACAAATTCAAAATATTAAATATAAACCTAGACACAGATATAAAAGCATATACAGAAAATTTGGAAAGTTATTTAGCATTAATAAAAGAAGCATTAAATAAAATAAAATCACCATATGATATGTCTGTATATTGCATAAATAATAAAAAAACAATTGAGGGAATAAATATATTTAATATGAATCCAAAAGAAGCTTTAAAAGAAGAGCTATCTGGAAAAAAATCAAAAATAACACTATGCAAAATAAATATAAAAGAAAATACACCAGCAGTATTTTACAGTAACATTATTTTTTATGACAATTTCAACAAAACATTACCAGTTGGAATGAATTTATCATCAGAAATAGTATTAGACGTAAATAAATTAAAATTAGACTTTGTAAAAGAAGATACATTTTATATTAATTACAAAGTAAATGAATTTGAATTTGCAACAAAAGAAGTACAAATATATGAATACAATTCAGAATGCAAAAGCAAATAATAAAAAAAGATATATTAAAAGTACTCCAGATGTTGGGAAAAGTCCAGCATTTGGAGTACTTTTATGTGATTTGAAAAAAAGATAAAAAAATATTGACAAAACGAACAAATGGTTGTAAAATATAACAAGTAAATAAAAACGAACAAATATTCTGTGGGAGGATTAATATGATATCTACATTACATATAAAAAACATTGGAATTATAGAGGATATAGTAATAGATTTTAATGAAGGGTTTAATGTGTTAACCGGTGAAACAGGAGCAGGAAAATCATTAATTATAAACTCGTTAAATATTATATGTGGAGGTAGATTCTCAAAAGAAATGATTAGAACTGGTGAAAAATTTTCTTTTGTAGAAGCAAGTATTTATTGCCCAGAAAATCCGCATGCTGTAGATGGAAATATTATAGTTTCTAGAGAAATATATTTGAATGGTAGAAATTCTTGTAAAATAAATGGGAGATTAGTAACTGTAGCTGAATTAAAAGAATTTATGCAAGATGTAATAGATATTCACGGACAGCAAGATAACTACAACTTGTTAGATGAATCTAGACATATTTCATACTTAGATGATTTTGCAGGAAAAAACTTAATAGAATTAAAATCTAAATATTTTGCTTTGTATGATAGATATTGCAATATAAATAAAGAACTTAGTCAAAATTATGGTGATGACAAAGAAAAAGAAAGAAGATTAGATTTATTAAATTATGAATTAAAGGAAATAACAAATGCAAAATTAAAAGCAAACGAAGATATTAAATTACAAGAAGAACATAATATAATGAAAAATTCAGAAAAACTTCAAGAAAACTTACACATAGTAGATGAAAGTTTATCAAACCAAGCAATAGAAAGTATTTCTACATCTATAAGAAGCTTAGAAAAAATTGCAGGGCTTGGGGATAATTATGAAGAAAAACTTTCTGAGCTAAAAAACATTTATTATGAAGTACAAGAATTAGCAAGAGATATTTCTATGATGAGCGATGAGATTAGCTTTGATGAAGAAGAGAGAGATACAATTGAAAAAAGATTGGACGAAATATATTCATTAAAAAGAAAATATGGCAATACTATAGAAGAAATATTATTGTATAAAGAAAAATTAGAAAATGAAATTAATGAAATTGAAAATGTAGATGAAATCAACAATAAGCTAAAAAAAGAAAAAGAAGAAATAGAACAAGAAATGTTAAAACTATGCAATAAAATGACAATAATAAGAAAAGAAAAAGCAAAAGAATTATCAAAAGCAATTAATAAGGAACTAGCAGACTTAGAAATGAATAATGCAGTATTAAGAGTTGAAGTAACAATTAAAGAAGAATTTGATAAAAACGGATTGGATAATGTGAGAATCTTAATTTCAACAAATAAAGGAGAAGGAGAAAAAGAACTTATAAAAATTGCATCAGGTGGAGAAATGTCTAGAGTAATGCTTGGAATAAAAACAGTACTTGCAGATGTAGATAAAGTTTACACTTTAATATTTGATGAAATAGATACAGGAATTAGTGGAAAAGCAGCTAGATCAGTTGGAGAAAAATTAAAGAAAATTTCTAAAAATCATCAAGTTATTATAGTAACACATTTAGCATCTATTGCAGCTAAAGGAGACTATAATTATTTTATAAGCAAAAATGTAAAAAATGAAAAAACATATACAAATATAAGAAGATTAACAGAAGAAGAAACAATTGAAGAAATAGCAAGAATATCAACGGGAGACATAACAAAAACTTCAATTGAACATGCAAAAGAATTAAGAAAAGCATCTTAAAACGTAAAAATAAATGAAATAAAATTAAGGAGATAATACGTAAAATAAAAACAAAAAGTATTGTCTTCTTAATTTTCTTAATTAATTATTAATTTTGATATTAATTTATTTACTAAAAAAATGCAATACTATATAATAGCGATTAGAAAGGTTTGGATAAACAAAATAAAAAAGTAAATAATTAAAACAAAAGGAGAATGTGGTATGAGATTAGGAATTGATATAGATGATGTTCTTGTAGATACATCAAAATTAATGGCAGAATATATAGGTAAAATTAAAGATAACGAAAATATTAAAAATCACATGGAAGAAATTATGAGAGGTGAAATTCCTGATAATTTAATTTCAAAATTTATTAATAATAATATTGCAAATATCCTAGATAATGTGCAAATAAAGCCACATGCAAAAGAAGTACTAGAAAAACTAGAAAAAACTAATGAAATAATATTTGTAACATCAAGAGGAGATGAAAAATTTAAAGGAACAGAAAATATCACATTAAATTATTTAAAAAGAAACAATATAAAATATAATGGAATAATATTCAATGCATATGACAAAGCTAAAGTATGTAAAGAAAACAACATAGATGTACTAGTAGATGATTCAGTTAAATTATGCGAAGAAGCAAAAAGGGCAGGAATAAAATCAATTGTATTTACGTCTATAGTTAACAAAAATAAACAAACAAGTGTAAAAAGAGTGGATAACTGGTTAGAACTAGAAAAAATAATATAGTTTAAATAATATAATTGGTTTACAAAAATGGCAAAATAGTATATAATATTGAACGTATAAGTTATTAGGATACTTGGAATGGAGGAATTTTTATGAGCGAAAATAATAGCAACAACAATGTAGAACAAGAATTAGACATGAACCAATTAATGAAGGTAAGAAGAGAGAAACTAGATAAATTAAAACAAGAAGGAAAAAATCCATATGCAATAACTAAATTTAATAGAACTCATTTAAGTAAAGATATAAAAGATAATTATGATGAATTAGAAGGAAAAGATGTAACAATAGCAGGAAGATTAATGGCAAAAAGAATAATGGGTAAAGCATCATTCTGTCATATACAAGATAGCACAGGAAGAATCCAAAGTTATGTAAGTATAAATGATTTAGGAGAGGAAAGCTATAAAGCATTTAAAGAAGATGATATTGGAGACATTGTAGGAATAACAGGTTTTGTATTTAAAACAAAAACTGGAGAAATATCAATTCATGCAAAAGAATTTACACTTCTTTCAAAATCATTAAGACCACTTCCTGAAAAATTCCATGGATTAAAAGATACAGATTTAAGATACAGACAAAGATATGTTGATTTAATAGTTAATCCAGAAGTAAAAGATACATTCATAAAAAGAACAGAAATAATTAAAGAAATAAGAAAATTTATGGATGAAAAGGGATATATGGAAGTTGAAACCCCAATTCTTACAACAGTCGCAACAGGGGATGCTGCAAGACCATTTATTACACACCATAATACATTAGACCTTGAAATGTATTTGAGAATTGCACCAGAATTAAACTTAAAAAGACTAATTGTTGGTGGATTTGATAAAGTATTTGAGATTGGAAAAAACTTTAGAAATGAAGGAATGGACATAAAACATAATCCTGAATTTACAAATATGGAATTTTATGCTTCATATGAAGATTATAATGATATGATGAATATAGCAGAAGAGTTAATTTCAACTGTTGCAAAAAATACATTAGGAACAACAACTATTAATTATGAAGGTAATGAAATTAATTTGGCACCAGGCTGGAAAAAAATTACGATGATAGATGCTATAAAAGAGGTAGCAGGGATTGATTTTAACACTATTAATACTGACGAAGAAGCACAAGCTATAGCTAAAGAAAAAGGTGTTGAATATGAAGATATTAAAAATACAAGAGGTCATATTATAAATGAATTCTTCGAAACATTTGTAGAAGAAACATTAATTCAACCAACATTCATCATAGATTATCCAGTAGAAGTGTCACCACTTACAAAAAGAAAGCAAGATGATCCAAGACTAGTAGAAAGATTTGAATTATTTATTGGAGGAAGAGAATATGGAAATGCATATTCAGAATTAAATGATCCAATAGACCAATATGAAAGATTTTTAAAACAAGTCGAGGCAAAAGAAAAAGGTGATGAAGAGGCAGGTGGAATGGACGAAGATTTTGTTAATGCATTAGAAATTGGAATGCCACCAACAGGAGGTATGGGAATTGGTTTAGATAGATTAATAATGTTACTTACAAATTCTGCATCTATAAGAGATGTGCTATTCTTTCCAACAATGAAACCATTGGCATAGAACATTAGCAAATTAAAAATAAATCTTAATAAATACTAAAAACTCTTAATATG
>CALXNM010000006.1 GCA_944389745.1 uncultured Clostridia bacterium
AACATAAAAATTGCAACTATTGTAATTAAAATTCCTGTAATTAACATACAATACCTCCCTCCATAAATTACTATTTGATGTTAGCATATCATAAAAAAGAAAATTATTCTATACGTTTAGCTTGTATAAAACAATTTTCTTTTACTCTTTATTAATCTTCTATATTCCTTACATCAATCTCATAAATTTGGCTAGGATATGTATCATTTATTGTTCCTGTATAAAATACTTCTACCTTGTCCCCAATACTATATTGTGTTCCATCCCCTACACTAACACTAACAGCATCTCCTAAGTTTTTATCATCAGTTTTTACTATAATTGATTTATCATTTATTTTTGTAACTTTTCCTATAAATGATGGTGCTGTATCATAGATTTTTGCATCTCTCGAAAAACTTGCAACTGTTAATGTTTTATATTCTTTTATACTTGAATCAAAATCTATAACTCCTTGTACCACTAATTCTACATTAATAAGATGTTCATTTTCTATTAAATCTATTGTATAAATACTGCTTGGAATATTATTATAACTTGTTTTTTTTGTATCTGCTCCAAATGCATCTCTTGTATTATCATATGTTAGTATATATCCAGAATCTTCCCTATATTCTATATCTGTAATAATTGGATCTCCTTCGATCGTATAATTAACAATCCTTATAAAGTCTGATTTTCTATTCTCACTATCTGCCTTGGTATTTGTAATAAATGAATCCAACTTGCTTTTATTAAATACTGTATTGTTTGCTATTACTAAACACCCATCTTTTATTGCTTGAGTCATTGGATAATCTTCTGGAACTTCTTCTAATAATTTCTTCTCGTCAATATTATTTTCTATAGTATTTTCTTTCTTCATTTCCTTTGAATCAAGAATATAATCAACTGCAAAGAATATTATTCCTAAAACTAATATAATACCTATAAAACTTAAGAATATTTTTAACCACTTTTTCATAAGCTCCACCATTTTTAACCTTTCTCAACACACTATAAATTATTAATAATTGACTCTAATAAAGTTACTAATTCGTCCTCTGTAATTCCTGTAGTTTCAATATCAAAATATATATTTTGACATTGAAATGTTGCTATATACATTTGTTCCCATTGAGAAATTTTAAGTTCTACATTTCCTATCTTTGAGATGTTTTCTGCATCTTCAATAAAATAATCTCTTATAGGGCTTTCTATTTCTGAAAAAGCTATTTTTATGTTATGCGAATCATCTTTTCTATATTCAAATACATAATCATGTAGTATATTATATTTTGTGTCATTATCATTTTCTCTAGTAAAAACATTATAGCTATGTTCTAGATTAAATCCTGATGGTACAATTATGTTTTCAATAAACTTGCATTTCTCTGGTAATTCATTTGTTTCTTCAGTTCTTATGTCAGCATCTAAGCTTGTCATACCTAAGTCTTTTATTTTATTTATGTTTAACTCTACATTTTGCTCTTCTGTATTTAGTACTTCTTCTGAAAGCTGAGAATTATCTGGATTTTCTTCTTCATTTAAATTTTCTTCTGCACTTTGACTAACTTTAGCACTTGTGCTTCCTTCTTCTTTTTCAATTATGTTTTCTGTTTTTCCAATTTCTATATTTTTATTATCTTGGATTAGATTATTGCTTAATTTATTTGTTCCGAAGAAAATACTAATTCCTAATATAAAAACTGCACACATAGAGAAAATAGCATATACAATTTTTTTGTTTCTGTGCGTTTTTATATCAAACTCCTTTCTGATGTTTGATATAGCTATTTCTTCTTTTATGTTTTTTCTTATCTTTTCTTTTAGTTCATTATTTTTCATAGCCATAACCTCCATCTTCTAAATTTTTCTTTATTATCTTTCTAACTCTATGAAGGATAACTTTTACTTTTTCAACAGAGCAATTTAATTTTTCTGCAATTTCTTTTACTTTTTTTGATTCATAATAAAACATTATAAATATTGTATATTCTTCCTCTTTCAATGTTTTTAAACATGCTTTTATTATAGAGTTCTTTTCGTTTTCTTCAATAAGTTTTTCAAGGTTACTGTTATCTACAATTTTCTCCTCATAATCAGATATGGAAAAATTTAATTCATTTTTTCTATATTTGTTCTTTATAATGTTTTTTGCAGTTCCTGATAAGTACGCCTTTATATCAGTTGTATTAGAAAGCATACTATTGTTTTTCCATATTGCAATAAATACATCGGAAATTATTTCTTCTATATCTTCGTCTGTTATATGTATGCTAACGCCATTTTTTACAATAATATAGACATATCCATAGAAATCATCTAATAGTTTGTCTATATCTAGTTCTCCATTTATTAGATAATCTTTTAAAATTTTCTCATTCAATTTAGATCTAAATCTCCTTTTATTGTGTAGTAAATTTCGTTAGAAATTTCCGGAACAACAAGGTTAAGTTTCCTTGGTTCGTGCGTATTTGCAAAGCAAAACGCACATATAGCGAAGCTACTTTTCTTATTTTAGTTAACTTTCATATACATAGTAACATTTTTTTAGAAAAGGTTACAACTTTTTTTGTTTTTTCCAAAAAAAGTTGCCTTTATATTATCATAAAAAGCAAAGAAAACTGTTCCATACTATACTTGTATAAAACAGTTTTCTTTTTCCTAATATTTCACCAAATATTTACTACAACTTATTCTTCTCTAAGTTTTGCTCCGCATTTTTTGTCTAATACTTTTAGTATACTATTCATTCTTTCATTTATTTGTTCTGATGTCATAGTAGTACCTTCGTTTAATATTTTTACTTTTAATGTTATTGATTTTTTGCCTTCAGGAATTTGGTTCCCTCTATATTCATCAACGAATTCAACTTCTTTTACTTTAGATTTTATGCATTCTTCTATTTGCTTCCAAGTAACCTCTTCATCTGCTATAATTGATAAATCTTTTTCTACTAATGGCAATTCTGGTATTCTTTCATATTCATTTGTTCTTGATGCATATGGAGCGAATTTTTCGCTATTTATTTCAAATATTGCTGCATTAGTTCTTTTTATTTTTGTTTCTGCCATTACTTTTACTGATAGTAATCCAAGTGTTCCTATTACTTCATCGTTCTTCGTTATATTTAAATATGCGTTAATATCTGCCCAGCTAGGTTTTTCTATTTGTTCTAATTTAATATCTTCCATATGGCAGTATCTAGCCATATTTTCAATTACACCTTTTGCTTCATAGAATATTTCTTTAGCATTTTTTCCTACTATACATCCTGTTAAGCAGTTGTTTTGAATTGGTAATATTTCATCCTCTGAAGATGGTCTATAATCACCCTTTTTGTAAACTTCTTCATAATCAAATAATCTAAATTCATCATAATATCTTAGGTTTTTAGAAATTGCTTCTAACATTCCTGGTATTAATGAACTTCTTAAATATGCTAAATCTGGTGCTGGTGGAGTTGCAAGTTTAAGAGATTTATCCATATCTATTCCTGCTGCTTTAATGTATTTTTCTTCAATCCATGGATATGTGAAAATCTCATAAAATCCACATCTTTCTGCTAGATATTCTTTTATTCTTCTTTCTAGCAAAACATCATTTTGTTTTACAGAATGTTCAAATGTTGTAGTAATTGGTTTTGCTTCAAAACTGTCAAAACTTAATATTCTTGCAATATCTCCCATTACATCATCTTTAATTGTTACATCTCCGGTTGATCTCCATGTTGGTACTGTTACATCATATTCACCATTTTTATATGATATCTCATATCCAAGGCATGTTAAAATTTGTTCAATCTTTTCTTGTGGAATTTTCTTTCCTAATCTTGTATCTAAGAATTCTTCACTTACTTTTATTTTGTTCTTTTTAGTTTCATTTGGATATACATCTGCATATTTAACTATTTTGCTATCTGGGAATATTTCTTTTATTAATTTTAATGCTAAATTTAATCCTTCATCTACTCTTTGTGTGTCTAATCCTTTTTCATATCTAATTGCGGCATCAGTTTTTTCAGCAAATCTTTTTCCTGTTTGTCTAATTGTATCTGCAGAAAAGTTTGCAACTTCTAATACAATACCTTTTGTATCTGGTAATATAGAGTCTTTCTTTCCTCCTCTAATACCAGCTAGTGCCATTGCATCGCTTTCGTCACATATTACTAAATCGTCTGGTGTAAGCTTAATTGAATTATTATCAAGTAATAATAATTCTTCACCTTTTTTAGCATTTCTTACTATTATTTTTTCTCCACTTACATGTGTTTTATCAAAAGCATGAAGTGGTTGACCTACTGCCATCATTACGTAGTTTGTAATATCAACAATAGCATTTATTGGTCTTTGACCTGTTTTTGATAATAGTGATTGCATCCACATTGGAGATTCTTTTTCATAAATTCCATCTATCTCTACTGCTACATATCTATTACATTTTTCTGTGTCATCTATTTCTACTTTATATTCTGGTAAATTTTTCTCTAAATCATATTTTGGTAGTTCCTTTAATGGCACATCATATATTGCAGATAATTCTCTTGCAATTCCGTAATGTCCCCATAAATCAGGTCTATTAGATAAAGATTTATTATCTATTTCTAGAACTGTATCATTCATTCCAAATAAATCTGCAACATTATCTCCTGGTTTACATTCAAAACCTTTTAAGTCAATTATTTCTTCTTCTCCTTCATTTGGGAAGAAATCACTTAAATATACTTCTGATGCAGCACAAATCATTCCATGAGAGACTTCTCCTCTCATTTTTGTTTTTGATACTTTTACAGGTTCTCCTTGTCCATGCCAAACTACTTCTGCACCCGGTTTAGATACAACTACATATTCTCCCTCATATAGGTTTGAACCACCACATACAATTTGTACAGGCTCTGTTTCTCCAATATCTACAATACATATTCTTAATCTATCAGCATTTGGATGTTCTTTTACTTCCAAAATTTTTCCTACTACAATGTCATGGAACTTTTGTGCAGTATTTTCAACTTCATCTACCTCTACTGTACGAAGTGTCATATCATAAGCAATTTGCTCGTCAGTTAAATCTTTTGGTAAATCAATATATTTTCTTATTAAATTTAATGATACTCTCATATTAAAAATCCTTTCTATATTCTATTTAAATTGTTTTAAAAATCTTAAATCCCCACTGTGGAATAATCTTACATCATCTACTCCATATCTCATCATTACCAATCTATCAAGTCCTATATTAATATAAAATCCTGTCCAAACATCTGGATCTACTCCTGCAGATTTTAATACATTTGGATGAATTACACCACCTGGCATAACTTCAATCCATCCGTTATGATTACATACTTTACAACCTTTTCCACCACAAACTAGACATTCCATATCAATTTCATAACCAGGTTCAGTAAATGGGAAGAAACCTTCTCTCATTCTTGTATTTATTTTTCTTCCAAAAACTTTTTCCAAAATTGTTTGAATCATTACTATACCTGATGAGAAAGAAATATCTTTGTCAACAATTAATGCTTCATATTGGAAGAATGCTCTTTCATGACGTGCATCAGTTGTTTCATTTCTATACACTTCTCCCGGATATACAAACCTTGCTGGTGCCCCATGTTTTAATAAATATCTAACAGACCCACCTGTTAAATGAGGTCTTAAACATAATCTTTCTGCACCATCCTTCTCTTCAGTTCCTTCTAGCCAATATGTATCCATTGATTGACGTGCTGGATGATTTTTAGCAAAGTTCAAATTATCAAATGCGTATTTTTCACTGCTTATATCATCTTCATTAAACACTTCAAAACCTAATGATAAAAATGCATCATTTAAATCATATTTCATTTGAGTTATTGGGTGAAGTGCTCCTTCACCAACTTTTTTTCCTGGTAAAGTTAAATCAATTGGTTCATCTAATACACTCATAGAATCAATTATTTCTTCTTCTTTTTGTTGTAATTTGCTTTCAAAAGATTTTTTTATTTCAGTAGCAAGCATACCAGTTGTCTTTTTCTCTTCTGGTGACAAATCTTTCATTGATTTTAAAACTTCTGATAATTCACTTTTTTTACCTGTTAATTCTTTTCTGACTTCTTCAAGTTCAACAATAGTTTTTACATTCTCGATTTTTTCTAAACCTTTTGTTTTAATTTGTTCTAATTTTTCTTTCATAAACCTTTTCCTTTCTAATATTTAGACTATATTTTATGTAATAGGAAATTTCTCATTTCCTATTACATAAAAAAGCTATAATCACCATTAAAACCATCTTCCAAACTAACCACTCCTTTCAGTGCAAACAAAAACACGAGCCAAATTTCATCTCTAAAGGACGAATTTGCTCGTGGTACCACCTTTTTTCATAGTATTTCTACTACCTCATTTAAGATTAACGCTCTTACACGATTTGACTCCATTATTGAAATTCGTTAATTTGTTTTTCTATTATGGCTTCCAATCTAAGGCCACAATTCCCTGTGTAGAGTTTCAAATTAACTACTAAGATAACTTCTTCATCAAAATAATATCTTCTGTATTATATTTCATTTTTTTGAATTTGTCAAATTTTTGTTTATTCCAATGGGGACAGACCCCTTTGGCACTATTCATTGGCAAACTATTATAAATCTGCTATTTTTTATTATCTCTATTATATTAAAATAAACTTATTTGTTCATTTTTAATCTTCCAACTTTTTTGTTTTGCGTCTAGTATATTATCATCTTTTTCAAGATTTCCTATAAGAAAAGGAGAATTTTCATCATGTTTTCTTATATTTTCTAATACTAATTCTTTGTTATAATTTGCATAACAATATTTACATAAATGTAAACAAGTATTATATGCACCAATATCATTGCCCATTAAACAATTGCAATTTTCCCTTAAGTTTTTTACCTTTGGTGGAGCTAAAGAAAATCCTATTGCTTTTTCAACTATTTCTTTACTCATACATCCACTAATATCTAATCCGTATTCTTTAAGATATGTTTTTTCACAACAGCTATGTATTACCATATTATTTTCTTTTCCTATTTTACTAAAAGCCTTAGCAATTTCAATCTGTTCATCTTTTGATAGTGGTTTTAATTCTGGTGAATTTTTCTTTACTTTTTCATATAAATCTAAGAAACTTATAGTGCAATCATGTGTATATCCTTTTAATTCTTTAGCCATTTTTTCAAAACATTCAATATGTTTTTCTACATTAAATCTATTATTTATAAATATTGGATCATATCTCCAACCAATTGAATTTACTCCAATATGGTTTGATAATTTTTTAAAGTTTTCTATCACTTTTTCTTTATCTGGAACATTTGGTTCAATATCTTTTCCATATGGAGTTATTGTTACAAACCAATATTGTTTGTATTTATCTAGTTCATCTAAATACTCAAGCATTGGTTCTGGATTTTTTGTACAAAAAGCTAAACAATCAACTACTTCAGGCAATAAACTATATTTTGTTACATTTAATGGATTATATGGATTTCTTACTAATACATATCCTTCTCTAATTCTATTCATTAACCATTTAGAATAAAATGCTGGTATGTCTGTTCTACATCCTGTATTTATTATCATTGTGTTTTCTCCTTATTTTACTATAGCTAAATTTATTTATGCTTGAATTTTTTATACATTAATCTCCTGGCTTATTATTTCTGCATCACTATTATTTACAGAAAACTCTATTATTATCGAAGATGATCCATTATTTGAAAATACTAATCTATAATTTCCATTATCAAGTTCTCCATATAGGTTTGTCCAATCAATTTTCTTTCCTGTAACATGATAATTATCTTCTTCTGTCATGTTTGGTAAATTGTATATTGAATCATCTATTGTATCTTCTATTTTTATATCAGGATTTTTTTCTAATTCATCCCATATATATTCAGATCCTGTTCCTGTATAGCCAGCAGTTGAGTTTCCTGTGTTTTCTCCTATATACTCTCCCTCTCCGGTATAGGATTCATTTACAGTTTCTTTATATATTACATAGTCATTTGAATATTCATAAGGTATTTCATTTGTATCTGTTATATTTATAGTAATACCTCTATTTGTTATTTCAGACACATTTATATCAACATTTTCTTTAGAACTATTATAATATCTTAAAATGTTTTCTGGTATTGTAATATCTGTCTGATCTTTTGTAATCTCTATTTTTCCAACATTATGTATTTGCATAGGATAACTTGAAGCAATAATACCATCAAAATATATTAGTACTTCTTGTCCTTCACTAAATCCAATATTTCCTTCTTCTGCAAAACTTACACTATATAGATTTTCTGAAGAATCCCCTTCTTGTATTTCCATTACACTTAAACTATTTTCATTCACTTTCATCACAACTGCATTTATAGTAGCTGACATATTACTCTGATTATCTTCTTCTATATAATTTGTTATTTCATTATTATTGATATCTTCTGTTTCATTTCCAATAACATAAGCTATAATTCCAATAATGCTAATTAGTATTACAGCTATACTAAAAACTAGAATTACCTTTTTTAATTTATTATTTCCGTTAAATTTTTTATCTAACTTTCCTGAAATTAAAACAAATAAAATTCCTATAACAATTAAAATAGCATACCATATCCACCATATTCCCATATAAACATCTCCTCTTCATTATTTATATTTTATATTACTTTAATATTTCTATTATTTCTTAATCCATTTCATAAATAGCTCTGATTCTTTTGTTGGTTCATCTATTCCCTTTTTTATTATCTTAAATCCTAATTTTTTATAAAATTCAATTGCTTTTGTATTTTTTTCATATACATTTAAAGTTAAATCATTATATTTTCCTTTTACTATATTAATCAAATTTTTTCCTATTCCTTTTCCCTGCATATCTTTTTTTACAAATATGCCAGCTATATATCCATCTATAATTCCAATAAAACCTGCTATTTCCTTATTTTCTTCATATACATAAGTATCAGCATTTAATATTCCATCTTTTGTCTCATTATAATGGTTTTTCCAATAATTTTCATCAATAAAATTATGTGTATTGATATTTGTTTCAAACCATATTTTCATTAATTTATCTATATCTTTTTTTTCTAATTTTCTAACCATAATTTTCTCCTAAAATCCATTTAATACCTTTAGCCATACGCATACTTCCATCTGTGAAATGATTACCTGGATTCACTTCATATATTGTATTAATACCTTTTTCTTTATACATTCTTTTTAGTTCTATTGTATTATCTTCAACTTTTGCTAAAACTTGATTTCTAACCTTACTTTCCTTATCTCCTAAAGATAAATATATTTTATTTATATTACTTGAGATACTATTCTCCTCTACAAATTCTATAAATCCAGGAAACCAGAATGATCCAGAAGCAGATGCAATTCTAGAAAACATATCAGTTTTATATCCTGAATATATTGCAAATAATCCTGCTAAAGAATATCCTGCTATTCCATAATACTTTATTGAAATATTTAAATCATCTTTTATATATTTTTTTATAACAGGAATAATTTTGTTTATTAAAAAAGTTAAATAATTATCTGCTTTACCTAAAAACTCTTCACCATTTTTATTTATTTTAGGTGCAAACCATGGTGACATATCATTATTCCAATCTAAATTAGAAATTGAAACTAATATATATTCTTTGGAATTAATTGATATACATTTATTAAAAACCTCTTCTCCTTCATCACCATAAGTATTTAATATTATAACAGGTAATTCATTTGAATTTGTTTTATTAAAATAAATACGTACTATTTTATTTTCTATATTAAACTCTTTCATTTTTTATTATAACTCCTAAAATTTTTTAATATCAATATTTGCTTTATGTGCTTGTCTTAATTGATCTTTTCTTGCTACTTTATATATCGTATTATCTTTAATAAAATTTGCTCCTGTTTGTTTAAAATAAAATGGAACATTGTATTTTAAACATTGCTCTCTTGTATTTAAAATCCAATCATAGTTACATACCCTAGCATTAGGTCCTGATTCTCCTCCGCAAGTTACATGCTCTATTTTACTAGTCTCTAAATATTTTTCTATATTTATTTTTTCTAACATTGGTTCATGAATAATTTCTCTATGTTTAATTGGTAAATCTAATAACATAGGTAATCTTTCATCAGTCATAGCTTGATTCTCACAAGTAGTACATATAGTCACATTATCATATCCATCATTCCAATCATCTGGAATAGAAACATTAAATCTTTCTATTCTTTTAGTAATTATATAGAAGTTTAAATCTTTCCTTTCTTTAACCATTTGCCAAATTTCTTTTCTCCAGCTATCCGCTTCTTCTATGAAAAAATCTGATGTCATGCAAATATATACATATCCATCGTCTGGTTTTATTGAATATGATCCATCTTTTTTTCTTTTTATTGCTTCATTAAAGTTTTTTGTTTTACTTACAATATTACTATCTTTATCAAATTCTGCATCTCTTCTAAACATATAGCAATTTAAACATCCTGCGCTTTTTTTATGACATCCATGCCATGGATTCCAAATACTCATATTATTTATTAAGCTCCTTACTTAGTTTTTTTGTTGCACTTCTTGGTCCTCTAATTGCTTTTATACCTAATTCTTTTAATTTACTATTTTATCTAATATCTATCTTTTTTATATAATTCATCCCTTCATTATCTTTTTCAACTTTTAAAACAAAATTAAATTTATTTAATTCTGTAGATAAATAGAAATCTCTTTCTGGAAAAATGTTTTGTAAATCTTTATTAAAAAATCTTTTTCCTGCTACTAGTTTTAAATTTTCTATTTTATCATCCATTTTCATTTCATTACCTTCTAGTAAGCTTTTAATATATTTTGCACATAATGTATCTTCATCTGCTTCAGTTTCTCCACCATTTCCCATTGCAACTAGTGAAACTTCTTCTGTTCCTTTACTTTTTATATATTCTGCAATTGCTTTTGCATTTACTAAGCTTCCTGTTAAAATTTCTTTTGCATTTATTGCGTTTGCAATTCCTTGTGTACCAGAACTTGTTGTATGTATTACTGTTTTTCTAGTAAAATCTATATTTTCAATTTGTGATGGTGAATTTCCATAATCAAATCCTTCTAGCATTATTCCTCTTCTTTCACCAATTAATATGCAATCATTATGTTCTTTTTTATAATCATATGCAATTTGCTTATCTCCAACAGGCATTAATTTTTCTACTCCATTATTTATTAAATATGCTTCAACAGTAAATGCTCTAAACACATCAATAATTACTGTTATTCCAATAGCTTCTTTTGCACCTTCAATCATTTGTAAGATTTTAATATTCATTTTTAAAATCACTTCTCTCTCTTTTATATAATTATCCTTATAAATTAAACTTTTCAACTTTTGACATAATTATAACATAAAAAGAAGAATTATAATATATAACATATAACTATATATAACTATAATTCTTCTTTTCTAATAAACATATTAAATTATTTTTTTAGTTGTAATCCGTCTTTAAAAGCTTCTCCTACTCTTTCTGTTACTTTATAATACCCATGAGTATATGGATCAAATGCTATAGCATTTACTTTTGATATATCAACATTATCTCCATTCATTACATTCTCATCTGCTGTTACATTTACTATTTTTCCAATTACTCCACAACTATATTCTCCATCTTGATATTCTATAAATTCACATTCAAAACTTATTGGAAATTCATTTATAATTGGTGCATCTACATTTTCTGATTTTGTTGTTGTAAGTCCACTATTTTCAAATTTGTTAGGGGTATTATTACCTGATACCATTCCAAAATAGTCTGCTTCTACTACATGATTACTATCTGCTATACTTACTGTAAATGCCCTTCTTTCTTTAATATTTTTTACTGTTTTATGTGTTTCTGTTAGATTAAGTATTACTTGGTTTCTGCTAAGCATTGTTCCCCAAGCTGCATTCATTACATCAACACTTCCATCCTCATTATATGTTGCAATCATTAATACTGGCATTGGGAATATTGTTTCTGTATTTTTAATATTTTTTCTCATATTAAAACCTCCTTTACATGGAAAAGTATATAATTATATAATCTTTTTGTAAAGTACTTACTTAAAATGAATTATAAAATAACGACATTTTATTTTGTATATTTATTCTTTTACAAACTTTTATTAGTGTTTATTTTAATATTTCCAAATAAGAAACTTTTTTTCCTTTTGATTTTGCATACTCAATCTCAGATTTAGTACTATCCCCAATATAACCTCCAACATTAATTATATAAATTTCATCTGACATATCTATTTTTTGCTTATGCATTTCATCCAACATTTTCTTTCGTTCTTTAGTTATTTCTTCTTTTTTTATATTATTAAAAAAATTCGGAGTAAAAACAATGTTTCCTTCTAATGTAAGTTTTTCTTGAACTTTCAGAAATTCATCTTTAAATTTTATCGAACCACATAAAGTTATTATATTATACCTCTTCATAATAATCTATCTCCTTTTTTTTATTTAACTATTTAGTATTTTCTTTGCATATGAACAGTCTGCAATTATCTTTTTATTAGATTTTTTAGCATTTTCAATAACACATTCTACTAATTTTCTAGCTATCCCTTTTCCTTGATATTCACTACTAACTTCAGTATGAACTATATTCCATGTGTTATCATTTTCTATAAAATCACACTCACCAATTATTCTTGTTCCATCATATGCAACTGATTTATTTTGTTCAAAAATTATATTTACCATATTACACCTCACTTTATTTCATAACTTATATCACATCAAACATATTTTCGCAAGTGTTTTAGAATTTTTATTTAATTTTTATTTAATTTTTTTCTCATAAAAAAGATAATTATTCTATACATTTTACTTGTATAAAATAATTATCTTAAATTTATATTATATTTTATTTAGTTCAATATAGTTTTAATTATTTTAAATTAGCTTTAAAGAACTCTTCTATTTTATCAAAAGGTATAATATCTACTCTATCATATAAGTCTGTATGAACTGCATCTGGTATAATCATTAATTCTTTATTGTTTTTATAACTACTATTTTCTATCATATTTTTATATGCATCTTTACTAAAGTAACAAGAATGAGCTTTCTCTCCATGTATCATTAAAACAGCGCTTCTTATTTCATTACTATATTGTAATATTGGTTGATTTATAAATGACATTGTTCCTGTTACATTCCATCCGTCATTAGAATTTAATGATCTTTTATGATATCCACGTTTAGTTTTATAATAGTCATAATAATCTTTTACATAGAATGGAGCATCTTCTGGAAGTGGATCTACTACTCCTCCAGCTCTTTTATATTCTCCTAATTTATAATCTTCTATTCTTTGAGTATTTAAACTTTTCTTCATTTCATAACGAGCATCTTCATTTACTAAATCAAAATATCCATTAGCATTAACTCTACTCATATCATACATTGTAGATGTAACTGTAGCTTTAATTCTTGTATCTATAGCTGCTGTATTTAAAGCCAATCCTCCCCATCCACAAATTCCAAGTATTCCTATTCTTTCTGGATCAACATTTTCTTGTACTGATAAAAAGTCAACTGCTGCTTGAAAATCTTCTGTATTTATATCAGGTGAAGCAACATATCTAGGAATTCCACTACTTTCTCCTGTAAATGATGGATCAAATGCTATGCTAAAAAAACCTTTTTCTGCAAGTGTTTGAGCATATAGTCCTGATGCTTGTTCTTTTACTGCTCCAAAAGGTCCACATACAGCTATTGCTGAAAGTTTTCCTTCATGTTCTTTTGGCTCATATAAATCTGCTGCTAAAGTAATTCCATAACGATTATGCAATATAACTTTTCTGTGATTTACTCTTTCACTTTTAGGGAATGTTTTATCCCATTCTTCTGTTAAATTTAATTTTTCTTCCATACTAATACCTTCCTTCTTTTAAATATATTATCTTTAATATTAATTAATAAACTAATTAACTAATTAACTAATTAACTAATTCAAATCTTATATTAGTAGTTAAATTACTATCTAAATAATTATACTTTTCGTTAGAATTTAAATCATCCATATTTAGTTCTAACGGAAACATGTTTACTAATTCTCTTCTAGTTTCATTATTTTCTAAAGTTGCACTAAAACTTTTATTATTTATAATTAAATTTATTTTTATTTCTTCTGTTTGACTATTCATATAATTACTCTCTCTTATTAAATTATCATCATTATTATTTAATATATTCTCTGTAATTTGATTATTAACTATATTATTTGCATAGTAATTGTTTGAATAATTTATATTATTCTGAATATTAACTTCATTCTTATACTTTTAATACCAATCATGTTTTTCATCACGATTTAAGCTTTCTATTGTTTTCATCTCTTCATCTGTTAACTCAAAATGATAAATTTCTGTATTTTCTTTTATATGTTCTGGATTACTTGAACATGGATACCAACCTTGTACTACAATTCCTTTACTTTGAATATATGGAACAACATCTATTTCTTGATAATATGGATGTATTTCATTTTGAACTAAGGCTGGAACTATATCAACTTGTGGTAAAAATTCTTCTAATTCTTCAATATACCAATTAGAAAGTCCAATAGAACGAATTTTTCCTTCCTCTACATATTTTTCCATTACTTTATATGCTTCTACATCTCCGTCTCCAGGATGATGTAATAACATCATATCTATATAACCTATATCTAACTTTTCTAGTGCCATTTCAATAGCAAATTCTCTCACATTATCACTCTCCTCTATATCTTCATTAATTTCAAAATTATTTTCTAATGTTGATTGTTTTACGTTATTGCCATTGTTTGTATTTCCATTATTAATATTTTGTTGATTTTTCCCTAAAAAGAGATAACAAGCTATAATAATTAATGCAATAATTAATATTAGTATTGATCCAAAAATAATTCGATTTCTCATAACTTCTCCTTTACTTTATTCTTTCTTTTACATCTTTATCTTTTTATATTTTTTAAATCTAAGACTAAATAATCAAGAATATCAATTTCTTTTTGTTTTTTATGAATATTATTTAATAAACTTTCTCTATAATTCCTAAGTAAAATATAGATGTCTTCGATTTTGCCTTGTTCTAATAAATCTTTAAATCTATTAGTTGTTTTTAAATCACATCCTGCATCTTTTAAATTTTGAATTAATGCTTCCTTTTTATTTTTTTCTAACATAATTTTAGGAGGAATAATATGGAACTTAGAGTTTTAAAATATTTTTTAGAAGTTGCTAGAGAGGAAAATATTACAGCTGCTGCAGAAAGCCTACATATAACTCAGCCAACTCTTTCAAAACAATTAATGGATTTGGAAGATGAAATAGGAAAGAAACTATTTATTAGAGGAAAAAGAAGAATTACCTTAACCGAAGATGGCATACTTCTTCGTAAAAGAGCAGCAGATATAATTGACCTAGTAGAAAAAACTGAATCTGAATTAAAGAATACAGAGGAAGTGCTTGAAACAAATATAGAAAAATTAAATATTATTGCAACATATAATTTAATATTTAATGCTGCGTTGTTTGTAGAGCAAGGTTTAGGTAGTGCAATTACTTTAGATAAACTAGTAAATGTTTCATCAAATAGCAATCTATGTTTTAAACCATTTAATCCAATACTAAAAGCTAATTTAGTATTAGTTTGGAAGAAATATCAAGTATTTTCAAAGGCTTCACAAAAGTTTTTAGATGAGTTACAAAATAATTTAAAATAGAACAAACAGTGCAAATGGGGGACTGTCCCCAATGGCACTGTTTGTTCTATTTTCTTAATCTTAAACTATTTAATGTTACTGTTATACTACTTAATGTCATGGCAAGTGAAGCAAACATAGGATTCATTGTAATACCAAATGAAGAAAATATTCCTATTGCTATTGGTATCATACAAATATTATAGAAAAATGCCCAGAATAAATTTTGTTTTATATTTCTTATTGTTCTTTTACTAATATCTATAAGATCGTTTATTCTATCTAAATTACCTTTCATAAGAACAACATCACTACTATCTATTGCAATATCTGTACCGTTTCCAACAGCTACTCCTATGTCAGCTGTAACTAAACTTACACTATCATTAATTCCATCTCCACACATCATTACTAATCCATCTTTTTTTAGTTCTTGTATTTTTTCTGCTTTTTGTTTTGGAAGTACATTTGCTATTACATCTGTTATTCCAATTGATTTTGCTATTGATTTTGCTGTGCTCTCATTGTCTCCTGTAAGCATTACTACTTTCTTACCTTGTTCTTTTAGTTTTCTGGTTACTTCTTTTACATTTTCCCTAATAGTATCTTTAACACCAATTAGTGCAATTACTTTACTATTTTCTGATACAAATAAAATACTGTTACCATCTTTTTCTAATTCTTCTTCATCTTTTAATTTTTCTTCAATATCAATATTTTGTTCTTTCATTAATTTTGTATTTCCAATATAGTATTCATTTTCATTAAGTTTTGCATAAATTCCATATCCAGAAATATTTTTAAAATCTTTTGCTTCAAGTAATTCTATATTTTTATTTTTAGCATAATCTACTATTCCTCTTGCTATTGGATGTTCTGATTTGTTTTCTATACTTGCAACTATTTGTATAATTTCTTCATCTTTTCTATTTATATAATTATATATTTTATTAACACTTAGTTTTCCATTTGTAAGTGTTCCTGTTTTATCAAATACAATAGTTTTAGCTTTATGTGCATTTTCTAAACTTTCACTATTTTTAATAAGTATTCCTTTTCTACTTGCAGTTCCTGATGATACCACAATAGCAAGTGGTGTTGCTAAACCTAAACTACAAGGACAAGCTACTACTAAAACCGTTATAAATGTATTTATAACAAATGACATTTCTTTTCCAATTATCCACCAAATAATTGCTGATACAATGGCAATGATTATAATTGCTGGTACAAAATACCCACTTATTTTATCTGCAATTTTAGCAATAGGTGCTTTAGTATTTGTTGCTTCAACAACCATTCTAACTATTTCAGATACAGTTGAATCTCTACCTATTTTCTCAGCTTTATATTCAATTGTTCCTTCATAATTAATGCTACCTGCTATTACTTTGCTTCCAACTTCTTTTTTAGAAGGAACACTTTCACCTGTTACAAATGACTCATCAATATGTGTTAATCCATTTACAACTTCACCATCTACCGCAATTTTTTCACCTGGTCTACATTTAACAATATCATCTTTATGAATTTCATCAAGTGTAACTTCTTTTTCTTTTCCATCTCTTATTATTGTAGCTTTATTTGGTGTAATCATCATTAAACTTTGTATTGCTTCTTTTGTTTTATCTTTATTTCTTGCTTCAACATATCTACCAATATTTATAAAGAATAGAATTATAACTGTCGATTCATAATATAGATTTTCTACAAATTCTGTATTTCCTCTAAATATCATATATGTGCCATAAACACTATATATAAAGCTACTAACTACTCCAAGAGCAACTAATGTATCCATATTGGCAGTTCTATGAATTAAGTTTTTATATCCATTTTTTAATATATCTCTTCCTAAAAACATAGATATTAAGCTTAATATTAATTGAGCTATTGTATAATTAATTGGATACATATGCATATCTAAAAATGGAATGTTTGGAAGTCCTATCATGTGTCCCATAGCAATATATAATGTTAAAATACTAATTACAGTAAATCCAATTAATTTATATTTTTCTTTACCTTTTTTCTTTTTCTCTTTTTCAAAATTGTCTATTCCTAAACTTTCAAATCCAGCTTTGCTAACAAACTTTTCTAAGTCCTCTAGTTTTAATTTTTTATCATCATACTCAATACTAGCATTATTCATAACTAAATTAACACTTGCATTTATTATCCCATCTTGTTTATTTAAATATTTTTCTAGTCCGCTAGAACAAGCACTACAAGTCATACCATCTATTTTAAGTAAAACTTTTTTCATAGATATACAATTCCTTTCTAACTAGTTTATGACAAATTGAAATTGCTTTAGTAATTTACTATAAAATAGCTATTTTACGCAATTCACAATTTGCCATATTTGTAATTTATTATTTTTCTTCAGCTTCAAATCCTGCATCTTCTACAGCTTCTTTTAAAGCATTAACATTTGTTTGTGATTCATCATATTTAACAACTGCTTCTTTATCTTCTAAACTAACTTTAGCGTCTTCTACTCCATCTTGGTTATTTAATACCTTTTGTAGTCTTGTACTACACCCTTCACAATGCATTCCTGATATATTTAATTTAACTTCTTTCATAAAATATCCTCCTTAAATTGTAATTTACTTTGTTTTTTATTAATAAAGCAAATTATCTAAAATTTATCTAATTTACTATTTGTTATCTTTTCTTTATCTTAGTTTTTTAAACAAATCCATAATTTCTTTAGAAACTTCATCTGTATTACCTTTTTCTATTTTAGTTTTTATACAGCTATTTAAATGATTCTCTAAGATAATGTTTTCTAAGCTTTCTAATGCTTTGTTTATTGCAAGCATTTGAGTAAGAATATCGTCACAATATCTATCATCTAATATCATTTGTTTTATTCCTTTAACTTGCCCTTCTATAATATTTAATCTTTTTATTAGTTTATCTTTTTCTTCTTGTGATCTTGCTGTAAGTTTTTTTCTTTCTTTCACTCACATCACCTCTTTTTATTTATTTTTATATATGAATTATTTTTCACCTCTTAAAAATTATATACCCCTATAGGGTATATGTCAAGATAAAAAATAAAAATAAGATAAAAATCTTTATATCGTTTTTTACCTTATTTATCTATGTCTATTTTATATATTAATCAAAATCATTCAAATTCAATTCTATAGTATCATTTGACCATTCTGCATTAACCACATTATTTTCTAATGCATTAACATATGTAACATTTTCTTCAACCAAAGTTGCTGATGGTACAGCAGTTATCATCATGTAAATTAATGTTAGTACTAATATAATTATTATTTCTATAGCTATTATAATTACTCTACTTTTCTTCATATTTACTCCCTTCATTTATTAAGCTATTATTATAAATTGCTTCATTTATTTCGTGTTCTCTTACTTCATTTTCAAGATTTACTGTAGAACCTTCTGCTGGTCCACTGAATCCACCTATTATTTCTGTTCCTATTATAATAAGTAAAAAAATAATAACTATCATTAAAGCTCCTATAATAATTGATGAAATGATTGATCCTTTCTTCATATACTCTTGTCCCCTTTTATATTAATTTAATATATCTTAGTTTCTTCTCATTCTCTATTATTCTCTTATTTTCTTTATTGCTTCTGGTATAAATTCTATTGTATCATGTGCCATTTGGCTTATATCTGTGTATTTTGACTCTGCTATTTCACCAGCTAATCCGTTTAAATATGCTCCTGTAGCAACTGTTAGACTATTCGCTTCATTATAGCCTAGTAAACCTACCAATATTCCTGAAAGTACATCCCCGCTTCCTGCAGTAGCCATACCTGGACATCCTCTTTTTACTAAATAAGCTTTATTACCATCTGTAACTATTGTTGTTGGTCCTTTTAATAATAAAATAATATTGTATTTTTTAGCAAACTTAATTGCTATATTAATACTATCTTTTTTTATTTCTTCAATATCTATTTTACTTAATCTCTCAAATTCTTTTAGATGTGGAGTTAATATAATTTTACATTTTGTATTGTTTAGTATTTCTAAATTCATATTAGATAAAGTATTTAGTCCGTCAGCATCTATAACAATTGGAATATTATAGTTTAACAAAATGTATTCTAATATTTTTTCATATTCTATACTTCTATTCCATCCCATTCCTATTGCTAATGCTTTTATTTTATTTAATGAACTATCTATTTGTTTTTCATTAAACTTCATCTTAGAATCTTCATCATCTATTGTAAATATTGTTTGTTCTAATAAATATGGCATAATAGATGTAGCAATAGTTTTAGGTATAATTAATCTAACAACACCAGAACCACTTCTTAAGGCACAGCTACTCATGTTTGCAAGTTTAACAGCTCCAGAATATTCTATACATCCACCCATTATTCCTACATAACCATAATCACCTTTATTAGTATCACTATCTCTATAATTAAATTTATCTTTTATATCGGTTAACTCTATTTCATAAACATTTTCATCTATTTGTTTCATTTTTAACACTTCTTTACTGTTTTATTTAAGTTCGTCATATTTAGGGACAGACTCTTGATTTATATAGCTATAGCTAGTTCTTCAAATCATATAACAGACTGTTCCTTAAAGTGACATTATTTATAATTTGTTTTTAAATATTTTTCAAACTCGTGTATTGGTAAAGCTTTTGAATAATAATACCCCTGTATTATGTCGCATCCTTTTGCCAATAAATAGTCTCTTTGTTCTTTTGTTTCTACTCCTTCTGCTATTGTTATTAGGTCTAATTCTTTTGCTATTTTTATTATGTAATCTACCATGTTTTTCTTTTTCTGTCCTATTCTATCTATAAATGATTTGTCTATTTTTATTATATCTATTGGCATGTCTTGAATCATACTTAAAGATGAATATCCTGTTCCAAAGTCATCTATTGAAACTAAAAATCCTAATTTTTTAATTCTGTTCATTATTTCTATAATGTCTACACCTTCTTCAAATGCTGCACTTTCTGTTATTTCTAAGTCAATTTTATTAGGATTAATATCATATTTTGCTACAATCATATAATATTTTTCTAAGAAATGTTCATCCATAAAGTGATCTCTTGACACATTTATTGAGATAATTGGTTCTATTCCTAGCTCTTCTTTCCATAATCTCATATTTTTACATACTTCTTCAAATATATATGTATCTAGCTTTAATATAAATTTGTTTTTTTCAAATAAAGGTATAAATTTGTCTGGAGATATTATTTTTCCATTATGTTCCCATCTTGTTAAAGCTTCTGCTCCATACATTTTTTCAGAATCTGTAAATACCTTTGGTTGGAAGTATACTTTAAATTCTCTTCCCATTAACGCATTATACATAAGACCTTCTATTTTTTCATCTTCTTCAACTATTTTTTCTAATTTATCATCATATATATAATATCTTTCATATGAATTTTCTTTTGATTCTGAATGAGCAATTATAGCTTTATCAATTACTTCGGAAATATTTTTATCTTTTTCTTTAATTTTATATATTCCCATACTTATAGTTAAATTGTATGTAATATTACTTATTTTTATATTCTCAATTTTATTTATTACTTTACTTATTATTGTATAAATATTATCTTGGTAATCAAATAAAACAGCAAAGTAATCATTTGAATATCTAGCAATTAATGATGTCTTTCCAAATATTTCTTCTAACTTATTACCTATATTTACTAAAATCTTATCTCCTACAGCATATCCATATGCTTTATTTATCATTTTAAACTTATTTACATCCAGCATCATAATGTATTTATATTGCTTTTGCTCTTTCTTTAATATCTCTTGTCCGATTTTTTCTAAAGTAATATATGTTACCTTTTTGCGTAACAGGGTCTATATATGCATATTCATACAGTTTTCTTTGTTTTCGTATATCTGAAATAGCTGTATATATAAAAACTCCTAATATAAATAATATTACACCTACTGATAGGAAAAAGGTGGTGAGTAACATTCCCATTACATTTGATGTTCGATTTCCTAATCCATTTAAAATATATGACATATATATGGCTACAAAAATTATCATCCAAATTAATACAATTAATATTTTAACGATTTGTTTTCTATATTCTCTTATTTTCATTTTATCTCCTTAGTTCTTCTCATCTTAAACTCTATTTCATTATAGAGCTAAAATTTTGTCTATCATTTTTTCCATATCGTGTGTTCCCTCTTTATATAGTTCTCTTAATTTTTCTTTATCTTTCTCTAGTCTTGATACCGTCACTGGTTTTTCTGGTGCTATTACTATTATTTTACCTTCTTTTTCCAGCCTATTTAATTCTTCTTTTATTTTATTATACCTTTCTGGCATTGTACATAGTTTTTCTACAAGTTTTGGATATTTTCCATATACATGTTTATATAATGCTTTCATTTTTTTGATACTTCTGGTTTTCTATAATTTCTATCTCTTGTAAGAACTACAACTATATTATTATAGCCATTTTTCATTGCATACTCTACCGGGATAGGCATTGTCACCGCACCATCTAAATAATGATTATTTCCTATCTTAACCATTTTTGAACATAAAGGCATGCTTGATGATGCTTGTACTACATTATATATTTCATTTTTATCCTCTTTGCAGTTGCTTTTTTCTACATATTCTGTTTTTCCTTCTTCACAATTTGTTACTACAGATATAAATTTTTGTTTAGAATTTTTAAATGTTTCATAATCAAAAGGATCCTTATCTTTAAAAATATCATTAAATAAATAATCATATCCGATTAGTCCTTTTTCTTTTCTTAAAGCTTTTAGCCCTATGTACCTAGAATTATCACAATTTTCTATATTAATTGTTGCTGTTCTTTTAGGTTGTTTAGATACATAGTTCATTCCTGTTAAAGCACCTGCAGAAACTCCCATAACACGCTTAGCTTCCACATTATATTTCATTAATACATCTAATACTCCGGATGTATATAAGCTTCTTAAAGCTCCTCCTTCTAAAATTAATGTTATATCTTGCATTTTTACATTCTTCTTTCTTCTTATTTTTACAATATAAGCCCGTCCTCATTGCTAATTTTAATTGCTAGATTTCTT
Source organism: uncultured Clostridia bacterium (assembly GCA_944389745.1). Taxonomy (GTDB): domain Bacteria; phylum Bacillota; class Clostridia; order TANB77; family CAG-508; genus CALXVA01. The sequence goes on from CALXNM010000006.1 coordinate 22,821, forward strand.
TTTGAACTCTACATGGATTGCCATAAGCTACTACATTTGCTGGAATATTTTTAGTTACTACACTTCCTGCTCCTATTGTTACATTGTCGCCTATTGTAACTCCTGGAAGAATTGTAACATTTCCGCCAATCCAAACATTATTACCTATAGTTACTTTTAGTGCATATTCTAGTCCTTTATTTCTTTCTATTATATCTATTGGATGATGGTTTAGTATTGTTATATTCAAAGCATAAAGCTTTTGTATTAATCATTTCTTTTAAAAGTTCTTCATCATAGTTTGGATTATATATTAATCCTTTATCTCTTTTTTCTTTCTCTGTCATTCTTATCTCCTTCTTTTCATAAATCACACAAAAATATTATTCTCCGTTTCTTTGCTTTTTATTTATCTTTCTTAATTTTATTCGCATTTAATATCTAATATATTATTACAAAATAATATTTGTTGTCAATAATTTCCTATTACATAAAAATAAAGTATAGATTTTACTCTATACTTTACTATTTTTTTACTTTATTTTGCGTAATCAACAACCCTAGTTTCTCTTACTACATTAACTTTTATTTGTCCTGGATATTCCATTTCGTCTTCTACCTTTTTTGCTACATCTCTTGCTAGAAGAGTCATTTGATCATCTGATATCTTTTCTGGTTTAACTATAATTCTTATTTCTCTACCAGCTTGTATAGCGAATGATTTTTCAACGCCATCAAATGAATCTGCAATACTTTCAAGAGATTCTAGTCTCTTAATGTATGACTCTAATGTTTCTCTTCTTGCTCCTGGCCTTGATGCTGATATAGCGTCTGCTGCTTGGACAAGTACAGCTTCTATAGTTTCTGGCTCTACATCACCATGATGTGCTTGTACTGCATTTATTACTTTTTCGTTTTCTTTGTATTTCTTTAATACTTCAACACCAATTTCAACATGAGTTCCTTCCATATCGTGGTCTAGTGCTTTTCCAATATCATGTAGTAATCCAGCACGTCTAGCTAGTTTTGGATCTAAACCTAATTCTTCTGCCATTATTCTTGCTAAGTTAGATACTTCTATAGAGTGATTTAATACATTTTGTCCATAACTAGTTCTATATTTTAACTTTCCTAATAATTTTACTAAATCTGGATGTAATCCTACTACTCCAGTTTCTAAAACAGCTCTTTCTCCTTCTTCTTTTATTGTCTCTTCTACTTCTTCTTTTGCCTTTTCTACCATTTCTTCAATCTTAGCTGGATGTATTCTTCCATCTTCGATTAATTTTTCTAGAGCGATTTTAGCCACTTCTCTTCTAAGTGGATCAAATCCTGATATTACAACAGCTTCTGGAGTATCGTCTATAATCAAGTCAATACCAGTTAATGTTTCCAATGCTTTTATGTTTCTTCCCTCTCTACCTATAATTCTTCCTTTCATATCATCATTAGGAAGTGATACAATAGATACTGTTGTTTCAGATGTATGATCTGCAGCACATTTTTGTATTGCATATCCTACTATCTCTCTTGCCTTTTTTACTGCTTCTTCTTTTGCCTTACTTTCGATATCTCTGATTACAGCTGCCTTTTCAGCAGTCATTGTTTTTTCAAGTTCGGAAAGTAATCTTTTTTTAGCTTCTTCTGAAGATAAACCAGAAATTTTTTGTAATTCTTCCATCTGTTTGTTTGCTATTTCATCTAACTCATTTTTCTTTTCATCTAACATCCTGTCTTTGTCAAATAAGTCTTTTTCTTTTCGTTCTACTGATTCTAATTTCTTTTCTAAATTTTCTTCTTTCTGGATTAATCTTCTTTCTTGTTGTTGTACTTCGCCTCTTCTTTCTCTAATCTCTTCATCTAAATCTTTTCTTGCGCTTAATATTTCTTCTTTAGCTTTGAAAATTTCTTCTTTTTTATTATTTTCAGCTTCAACTTTTGCCATATCAAGTATTCTTTGTGCTTCAGTTTCTGCACTCTTTAATTTAGATTCAGCAATTCTCTTTCTTATAAAAACTCCTACAAAAGTAAATACAATTGCTGTGATTAGAAATATGGCGATATTGATTACTATATCCATAATCATTACACCTCTTTCTATATATTTAATTTTCAATGTACAGTAAATATATCTTCATTTTATTTAATATATTTTTCCTACATATATATTTTATATTTATTATGGTCAACTGTCAAGTTATTTTTCACTTAATTAACTAAATCAAATAACAAAAAAAGACAAACTCATTAATACAAGTTCGCCTTTTTGATATGTTCAATTTAAATTTTTATTTTCTATATATAAATTTCATCACTAAGCTCTTGGATGTGTTCTTTTATATATATCTCTTATTCCACTATCTTGGAATTGCATATATACTTGTGTTGATGAAATATCTGAATGTCCAAGCATTGTTTGTATTGCTTTTAAATCTGCTCCATTTTGAAGTAAATGTGTTGCGAAAGAATGTCTTAATACATGTGGTGTAATATCTTTTGTAATGTGTGCTTGTTCTTTATAGAATTTTACAATTTTCCAAAAACCTTGCCTTGTTAATCTTTTTCCATTTACATTAACAAAAAGAGCTTTTTCATTTTCATCTTTAATCATAATTGGTCTTGCATCATTTATGTATTCTTTTAATGCTGCAATAGAAATAGAACCAAGTGGTATGTTTCTTTGCTTATTAGCTGATCTACAAGTAATAAATCCTTCATCTATATTAACATCTTCTACATCTAATGATATTATTTCTGTTACTCTCATTCCTGTTGCATATGCTACTTCTAGCATAGCTTTATCTCTAGTTCCTTTTAAATCTACGTCTTTAGGTTGACTTAATAAATTTTCAACTTCTTCTGATGTTAATACACAAGGAACTCTTTTCTCTACTTTTGGTGATTGAATATTTTCTGTTGGGTCATGTTTAATTTTTTTTACTCTAACTAGATATTGATAAAAAGATCTGATAGAAGCTAAACTTCTTGATATTGTTGAAGTCTTTTTTCCCATATCTTGCAAATGTTTTAAATACTCATTTATTTTTTTGGAATCTACTTTTGCATAATTTATTTTATTTTGACTTACGTAACTCTCATATTGGTGAATATCTCTACTATATGATTGTAGTGTGTTATTTGATACCCTTTTTTCGTTTTGTAAAAAATCCAAAAATTGTTTAATCTGTTTTTCCATTATTGCCATTACCCCTTCTTCTTTTATAATATCTAATTGTTTTATAATTTACATAAACATCACCTATGTTATATCATAATTATTGTTAAATTGCAAATGGATTTTAAATTTTTTTTGTAAATTTTTCTTTTTTATTATGTTATCTTAAATTGTGTTTATGGTTAACATAAGAATGTTTGTTGATACATACACTTCAATTAATGATGAAGCACATAAAAGTAAAAATAATATAATTGATATAATTGTATGTCTCATTATTTCTATTTTTATATTTTCTCTTCTTTTGTCTTTCATAATTGATTTATATAGTTTTATACAACTGATTGTCATACAAATTATTACAGGGATAAATATTAAATTCTGCAAAAATATAGTTGAAAGTAGGAATATTATACCTTTTTGAGTTCCAAGTACTGCAATTGCTGCAGATATTGTGTATCCAATACAAAAGCTTCTATATAAAACTATTCCAAAAACTACTGGAATACCTATTACTGTAGAACCTGCAAACCACATACTTAAGATTAATATTAGATTATCCCATAAAGATTTTTTTAATAATTCCACTTTATCAATGTGATAATCTTGTTTTAATGAATTTACAAATCCTGTTATATATTCATTTATCTCTGTAAGCTCTGATTCATTTGTATTGTTTACAAATATTACTCCTATCGTAATTCCTATAATAAATATTATAATAACAATTATGTATGCTTTTAGATTTTTATAAATATGGTCTAATATAACACTTTTTAAATCATTTTTTCTTCTTCTACGTTTTTCTCTCATTTTTTCTCCTAGACATTAAACTTTATTTATACATAATGTCTATTCAATAAAATGATTTTTAGAACTATTTTTTCACAATATAGTTTTGGTAATGCCAAAGGGGTCTGTTCCCATTGGCATTTTAGCTTGCTGTAAGTTTACCGTAAACTCCTCCACCACCAGACTGAATTTTAACGTTTCCTTCTCTGGCTGCTATAACTGTATTGGCTATCTTTTCCCCTACTACTGCTTCAATATCATCTTTTGATAATTTATGAAGTATTGTCATTTCTGTATGGAAATTATTTAATAACTTGTCTATTGTTTTAGAACCAAGTCCTGGCATAAATGTAAGTGGTATTTGATACACATATGGTGGTCTAAAATCTGGGCTTTTCGTTGTTTCTTTATCCTTAATGATTTCTATTCTATCTAAAACTCCCATAGTTATTTTACTACTATCACAATCTGGGCATTTTGTGACTGGAGGCTTTCCTTCTATAGGTCTACCACATTTTTCACAAAATGTTCTATGATATTTTCCAAGTTTAGGGTCCAATCCATAATTTGCTAGAATTTTTCTTCTGTCTTGATTTTTTAATGCCTTTAGAACCTCTTTAAAGCTAATTCCATCTAGCAACATTTTATTATATTCTCTTGCAATTTTAGGTAAAGAATGCGCATCTGAATTAGTTAAGAATGTACGTGTTTCAAGTTCTGAAATTTCATCTGCTAAGTATGTATCTGAACTTAGTCCTAGTTCAATTGCAAATATTTTATCAAATTTTTCTTTAAATATTCTTTCTAATCTGCTTGTACAATTTCCATAAAAGCTTTTATGCGGTGTAAATGCATGGGCTGGTATTAATACACCATTATATTTTTCTACTATATCCACTAAATCATATGCTGATATATCTGCTCTTTGTGAACTTAAAGTAATATTATGTATATGATGTGACATTTCATTTGAAAAGCCTTTTATATCTTTTAAACTTGGGAAATAGCATAAATTATGGGCACTTCCTGTTTTTCCTTCATCATTTACTTCTGCTGTTTCTATTTCACTTCCTAAAATTATACATACCTTGTCTTTATATATAATTCCTCCATCTTCTATTTCATATGCCTCACCAGTTTTCAAAAAGTTTTCTATGTCTTCTATTACATATGGTGATGCACAATCAATTATTCCTACTATGTCTATTCCTTTTCTATCAGCACATTCTTTTGCAATGTTTGCAAAATTAAGACTTCTTGCTGCTGTAATTTTTATTGGTTTTCCATTTTCACTTCTTCCTATGTGTACATGTAAATCTGCAAATACTTCGTTCATTTGTTTTTCCTTTCTTTTTTGTTGTAATTATTTTTATATATTTTAATGCTTAGCTATTATTCAGTTATATTAAAAGAATTATTATAATTGAATTATTTTTTAAGCATATGTTTAATCATTTTAATAAATTTTTGATACCATTTTTCTCTTGGTACTTTCATTACTTTATTAATTTCTTCATTTTCCGTTTTAGGTGTATTATTAATTTCTTCTTCAGGGAAATTATAATATGAATCTGAGTAATTTTCTTTCTTTTCCTCTTCTTTTTTCTTTAAGATTGACATTTCTTTGTTTTTTATAACTTCCTTTTCTTCTTCTGAAGCTAAATAATCTGTGTAAATTACAGATAATATTTTTTCAGTATCTTCTAGAAGTTTCATGTCATCAAGATTTTCATCGTCTATTTCAAATTCATAAGAATTATCCATATTGTTTTTTATACCTAGTATTAAACTATCAGGTATTTTTTTCTTTAGTTCTTCAGGTAAAACTTCAATTAATGTATATGCCTCTGTATATGCTCTTCTATCCATCATTTGTTTCTCTACCTTTCTTTACTTCAATTTGAATTTCTCTTAACTCTTCTCTAGTTTCTTCATTATCTGCAACATGTTTTCCAACACTCTTTTTCATTCTTCTTTTGGCTGCACTTGCTTTTCTTTGTTTTTCAAATTTTCTTAAAGTAGCTATTTGTTCTCTATATTGCACATATTCTTCTGGTAATTCATCTAGTGGTATTCCGCTTACATGCTTCTAGTGCTTTTTTTATTGATGATTTTGACCATTTTTGATATAAGTTAACTTCCTTTCTTTCTTCTTCTGTCATTTCTCCTGTTTTTAATTGTATTCCTTTTTTTCTTATTTGTCCTCTAGGTAATCTACCATTATGTTCTTCTAACCACTCTATTATTTCTGTATCTACTGTTTTTTTCTCTAAACCTAACCCATATCCTCTTAAAGTTTCTATTTGTTCCCTATACTCTTGATATTCTTCTGGCAATTCTTCTATTGGTATTCCGTTTGCATGCTTCTAGTGCAACTCTTTCTGGTGACCTTAACCATCTATAGTATAAATTTATTTCTTCATGTTCTGCTTCTGTCATTTCTTCTCTTGTGGCTTGTTTTCCGCTTTTGTTTATAACAGCTCTAGGCATTTTCCCATCATGCATCTTTAGCCATTCTAATATATCACCATACACTGATTGCTCTTCTAATCCTAATCCATATTGTCTTAAAGTTTCTATTTGTTTTTTATGTTCTTCTGGTATTTCGTCAATAGCGATTCCGTTTATATGCTTCCAGTACTGCTCTTTCATCTGAATTTTTCCAGTTTTGGTATAGTAATACTTCAGAAAGTTCCTCTTCTGTTAAATCTTCTCTTTTAACCTGTTTTCCATTTCTTCTTATAGTTCCTTTTGGCATCTTTCCATCATGAGTTTCTAACCATTCTACTAATTTTTCATAGGCACTTTTCTCTTCTAGACCTAATCCATAACTTCGTAATGTAGCTATTTGGTCTCTATACTCTTGATATTCTTCTGGTAGTTCTTCTAACGATATTCCGTTTACATGCTTCTAACGCAAGTCTTTCTGGTGCTTTTCTCCATCTTGAATTTACATTTACCTCTTTTTTTTCAGTCTCTGTCATTTCTCCTCTTTTAACTTGTTTTCCATTCCTTGATATAAACGATCTAGGCATTTGTCCATTATGTGTTTCTAACCATTCTATCAATCCTTCATATGCAGTTTTTTCTTCTAAACCTAAGCCATAGCTTCGTAATGTAGCTATTTGTTCTTTATACTCTTGATATTCTCCTGGTAATTTGTCTATAGATATTCCGTTTGCATGCTTCTAATGCAACTCTTTCTGGTGTTTTTCTCCATCTTTGATATAGAATTCTTTCATCTTGTTCTTCTTTTGTCATTTCAGCAGCATTTACTTTTTTTCCATTTCTTTTTATATGTCCTCTTGGCATTCTTCCTTCATGTGTTTCTAACCATTCTATTAACTCTTCATATGTTGTTTTTTCTTCTAAGCCTAATCCATAGCTTCGTAATGTAGCTATATGTTCCTTGTATTCTTGATATTTTTCTGGCAATTCGTCCAATGGTATTCCGTTTGCATGCCTCTAGAGCTTTCTTTTCTGGCATTCTTTGCCATTTTGCATATAAATTTCTTTCCGCTTGTTCTGCCCTTGTCATTTCGCTTGTGTTTATTTTTCTACCATTTCTAGTAAAATTAGCTTTTGGCATTTGTCCATCATGTGTTTCTAACCATTCTATTAATTCTTCATATGTTGTTTTTTCTTTTATTCCTAATCCGTAGCTTCGTAACTTTGCTATATGCTCCTTATATTCTTTATATTCTTTTGGTAATTCTTCTAGTGGTATTCCGTATACATGCTTCTAATGCCCTTCTATCAGCTGATACTCTCCATCTAGCATATAAATTTACTTCATCTCTTTCGTCATCTGTCATTTCATTTACTAGATAATATTTACCATTTTTTCTAATAGTCGTTCTAGGCATATGACCATCATGAGTTTCAAGCCAATTTATAATTTGATTATATGTTTGCCTACTGTTATATCTTAGTCCTTCTCCAATTTCTTTTAATAAACCAACTAATTCTAATTCGTTGCTTGAGAATTTGAATAAATCATATGCATCTTTTTCGCCATTTGTTTCTATAGCATGTCCTAATTCATTAAAGGTATCTATTTGTCTTAACCAGTTATTTACTACATCAATTACTACTGTTTCTTCAGCACTTTTATCTGCTGATAGAACTCTTCCTATTTGTTGTTTATATACAATTGATGATTCAGTTGGTCTAAATTGAACTTCTCCATCTATTCCATCTATGTGTCTTCCTTCATTCAACATATCTACGCAAAATAGTAAGTTTAGAGAATTACCATTTTCTCTTGATTCAAAATCTTCTATTGTTTTTCTGTTTTCTCTTGGAGTTTTTCCTTTCTCTTCATCATTACTTATTACATAGTCCACTTTAATATTTGGATTTACTTTTCCAAAGATTTCTCTCGCATTTGCCATTTTTCCGAACATTTCTTGTTTGTCTGTACAAAAAACAATGTATTTTCCATTTTTCTTTGTCATTGCTTGTTCCATTATATCTGATAAGCCTAGAGCATCACTTATTATTGCATTTAATTTTTCATACTTTTTCATTAATGCGTGTCTTCTAGTTTCATCCTCAGTTAATTCAATACCTTCTCTTAATTCTTCTGCATACCCCTTTAATTCAGATATAGCCCTCACATATCTTGCACCTTTTAGAACAACTTCTCCTTCTTTTTCACCACTTAAAGCTTCTGTTAAACTCATTTCATAAACTACATCATCACCAAATCTTTCATATGCCATATTTCTTTTGTCAGTTCTCTCTGGTGTTGCAGACATTCCTATTATTTCTGCTGAAGGATTTGCTTCTATTAATAAATCTATTCCATGACCCCACTTTTCAGCACCCATTCTATGTATTTCATCAAACACTATTACATCCGGATGAATATCTGCTATATCTTCTGCTAAAGCAATCTTTTGATATGTTATTCCTCTAAAATTTGGCATAGTTGCTTTGTTTACTTTTCTCCCATTTAATATATATGTACTTATATATTTTTTAATTTGATTTATAATTTCTAAGTTTGGACTTACATATAATACTTTTTTATTTGGATTATCTTCTATATATTTAAGCACAGGAAAACTTTTTCCACATCCCACAGGAAATACATATGCAGCTCTTCCGTTTTTATTTAGAGCTTCATTCATCAATTCATATGTTTTTTGTTGGTGTTTATATATTAAATTTACTGGCATAACCATTTTCTCCCTTTGCTAAAATAAAAACAAAAAGACTGGCATATTAAACTTTATCCAATCTTTTGTTAACTAAAATATATTTACTTTCTATAATTCCATTTCATCTTTAATTTCCTGTGCTAATAAAGTTGGATTAACTGTTTCTTCTTTTTTTCCTTGTTTTTCTTCCTCTTTTTTAGCAAGTTCTGCCTCGGTTATTCTTCCATATAATCTTCCTGCTGTTTTTATACCTTTAATTGTATCTTTCACACTTAATTCATTAAATTCATTTGATGCCCCTGTAAGAGTTCCTACTAAACCTCTCATATCTTAATTTCCTCCATACTATTTACAAAATCTTTAAATACATCTAGATATCTATTGTCTTTGTCTTTTAGGTTTCTATATTCTAATAAAACTAAGGCTTCATCTGGCTTAAAAGCTATTCTCTCTGGCCTATCTAAAAGCATACCTCCAAATTGGTCTGTAAGCTCTAGAACATCACTTTCTTTTTCTCTAGATTCTAGTTCTGAATATCTATTAACTCCTTCACAAATTTTACAAAATCTTTCATCAAATCCTAGTTTTGATAAATATTCTGAACCTTCTTTTGCAAATAATTTTATTTTAGATAAATCTTTAGGGAGTAAATCTTTTTTGCAACTCCACAACAAACTTGCAGTTATAGTAATATTCTTATCGACATCCAATCTTGCTCTATCTATAAAAAGTTTTGTAAGCATAGTTTTGAAAACAACTGAATTATCAAAAAAAATCCCAGTTTTCTTTTGCAAATAAAAAACTATTTCCATTTTTTTAATCCAATCTTTTTCAGATAAGATATAATCTGCAAATGTTTCTGTGCTCATGTTTTTTCCTCCTTACCTATAAGGCTTATCCTTTTGTTAAACTTGGCATTTTACTATGAATATTATATTCTAAGAAATAATTTTTTTCAATATTGTTACATAAATGTAATATTTTTGTAATGTTACTGTAATATTACGCTGTTGGGGGACAATCATAAAAAAATATAAAACATATCTGCTGTTTAATAAAACCTACTCCTTGTTATCATATATCTCTATATACATTTGATAATTTTTTAATATCTTTCTTACATAATTGCTTGTTTCTACATATGGTATATTTTCTATATCTGAGCCATCTTCTTTTATAATTCCATCTTTTATCCATTGTTCAACATTACCAAGTCCTGCATTATATGCAGTAACTGCTAAAACTACATTGCCATCATATAATTTTAATAAATATGCTAAATATGATGTTCCGAGTTTTATATTTGTTTCTGGATCGTATAAATCATATGTTCCAACAAGTTGATTTTCTATAATATTAGACCTTTCTGTTGCTGTTTCTTCCATAAGTTGCATAAGGCCTCTTGCGTCACTCGCTGATGTAACTTCTGGATTAAAATTACTTTCTGCTTTTATCATTGCATACACCAAGTATTTATCTAATTCATTTTGTTTTGAATATTCTTCTACATATTCAGAATATTTTGTTGGATATATGTATTTAAGTATAATATCTTGAACTTTTATAATTCTATATAAAACAAATATAAGTAATAATATTATAAGTAAAACTGTAAGAATCTTAATTGTTTTTTTTGTCATTATTCTCTCCTTTGTTATTTTGCCTCATACCAATTTTCAGCTTCAGAAATTTCTACTTTTAATGGTATTTTTAAGCTTATTGCATTCTCCATTTCATATTGTAAAATCCTCTTTACTTTTTCTACAATATTTTTATTACACTCAATTATCAATTCATCATGTACCTGTAGAACTATTTTTGCATCTAATTTTTTTTCTTCTAATTTATTATATACATTAATCATAGCAATTTTCATAATATCTGCAGCTGTTCCTTGTATTGGTGTGTTCATTGCAGCTCGTGATCCAAATTGTCTTACCATATAGTTATTAGATGAAAGTTCTGGAATATATCTTCTTCTATGGAATAAAGTTTCTACATATCCTTTTTCTTTAGCACTTTCTACTATATTATCCATGAATGATTTTATTCCACTATATTTTTCTAGATATTGTTCAATATATTTTTTAGCTTGTTTCCTTGGTATGTTTAATTGTTCTGCTAAACCAAAATCACTTATACCATATACTATTCCAAAATTAACTGCTTTTGCAGATGATCTTTGTTCTTTTGTTACTTTGTCAATTGGAATATCAAAAACTTTTGATGCTGCTTGTTTATGTATATCTTCATCATGCAAGAAAGCATCTATCATATGTTCGTCTCCAGAAATATGTGCTAATACTCTAAGCTCTATTTGTGAATAATCAGCATCAATAAATATGTATCCTTCTGATGGCTTAAATACTTTTCTTAATTCTTTTCCAAGTGCATATCTTGTTGGTATGTTTTGCAAATTTGGCTCTGTACTACTTATTCTACCTGTTGCTGTAATAGTTTGATGAAAATATGAATGTATTCTTTTTGTTTTTTCATTTATATATGGAATTAATCCCTCAACATATGTTGAATTTAATTTCATTAAGCTTCTATATTCTAGTATTTTTTCTATTACTGGATGTTTAGTTTTTAATTTTTCTAAGATATCTACATCTGTAGAATATCCAGTTTTTGTTTTCTTATAAACTGGTAGTTTTAATTTTTCAAAAAGAATTACTCCCAATTGTTGTGTTGAATTTATATTAAATTCTTCACCACATAATTCATAAATTTCTTGTTTTAAAACTTCAATTTGCTTTTTTAATTTAGTTCCAAAGTTTATAAGTTCTTCTTTATCAACATACATACCATTTGTTTGCATTTCTCCTAATACTTGAACAAGTGGCATTTCTATGTTATTAAATAAGTCAATAGAATCTATATCTTTTAATTCTTCTAAAGTTTTTTCTACTATTTTCTCTATTAAATATGCTTTAAATCCCAATATATATTTATCATTATCATTTTCTTCTTGTTCTTCATTAAATAAATTTAACTGTTTGTTTTTAGTTTTTTCTTGTTCATATTTTCCTAAATATTCACCAACATCTATATTTAAATATTGATTTACTACATTTTCTATTGAATAATTACTATTTGTTGGATTTAAATCATATGCAGCTATTTCCACATCAAAATATATGTTCTTTATTTTAATTCCTAACTCTCTTAGCATAACATAATCTTCTGATAAATGATAGCCATATTTTTTTATTTCTTCATTTTCAAATACTTCTTTAAAAATGTCCCTAAATTTTTTATCATCTATTTTTATATAATATGATATGTTTGCTTCTTTTATATATATTGCAATTCCTTTTATGTCTTTTTTTATTATTTTCGTCTTATTATCTGTATCTTCTTTATTTAATAGATATATTAATTCTTTTTCTTCTTTTATTTTGTCAATAATTTTTGTTATATTTTCTAAGTTTATTTCTTCTATTTTTACTAAGTCAGATAATTCTTTTTCTTTTTGTTCTGATTGCAAACTAAATCTATCTATAAATCTATTAAAATTAAGTTCTTTAAATTTTTCAAAAACCTTTTCTTTATCCCATTCTTTTAATTTCAAATCATCTATTTTTTCTTCCAATGGTACTTTTCTGTTTATAGTTCCTAATGTTCTTGAAAGATAGGCCAAATCTTTATTTTTCACTAATTTTTCTCTTAATTTACCCTTAACGCTATCTGTACCATTCTCAAGTTTTTTATATAAATTGTCTATAGATTTATAGGTTTGAACAAGGTTTAATGCTGTTTTTTCTCCAACTCCTGGTACTCCTGGAATATTGTCTGATGAATCTCCCATAAGACCTTTAACTTCAATTAATTGTTTTGGAGTTACTCCATATTTTTCTTTTATTTCTGACTCACTATATGTATCAACTTCGGTTTTTCCCACTTTTGTGTGTGGTATTCTTACAGAAATCTTTTTGGTTGTTAATTGGAAAGTATCCCTATCTCCAGATACAATAGTAACATCTAACCCTGCCTTTTCTCCCGTTAGAGATAATGTACCTAGTATATCATCCGCTTCATAACCTTCTTTTTCTATAATGGTTATATTCATAAGGTGCAGCATTTCTTTAATCATTGGCATTTGTTCTGCAAGTTCATTTGGCATTTCTTTTCTAGTAGCTTTATACCCTTCATATAATTTATGTCTTGCAGTTGGAGCTTTTAAATCAAATGCTACAGCCATATAGTCTGGTTTTAAATCATCTATTACTTTAAACATAATTGCTAAAAATCCATATACAGCATTTGTATATTTACCATCTGGTGTTGTAAGCATTTTACTTCCCATAATTCCATAAAAAGCTCTATTCATTATACTATTACCATCAATTAAAACTAATCTAGACATTATTTATCTCCTTCTTTTTATACACTTTATTTGTTATTATTTGCCATAATAATAGCATTATAATTATGGCTTCTAGAAAATATATATCATATGTATAACTCTCTGATTTAAACATATATACACTATTTGCAAGTTCTGTTATTAAACTTATTCCTACAACATTTCTTATCATATTTGGTTTTTGCCACATTATACTTGCAAATATCCATATAATATACCATTGTTGAAATGTTCCCAATATTAATGAAAATAATATTAATGCTATATTATATTTTCTAATGATTTTACTCCATTTTATATTTTTGGTTGTTAGTAAATCTATACAGAATTTTATATAGTATATAAAGAATACTATATATGTTACATATTTTAATGGTTTTAACATGTTTGGCATAATCACATAAATTGATGAATATATAGATTTTGCATATTTTTCTGTTTGTACTAACATTGCAGTAAATATACTAAAATCCCTAAAATATATTAAATATTCTACCGCCAAAGCTAATATAAATAATAACCCATATTGTATGCATTTTGCAAACCTTTTTCCTAATTTTTCTTCTTTTCTAAAGTAATATATTATATATACTGGTAGTAGAAGTACTGTGAAATACTTTATTCCTGTAGCTAATGCTAAAAAAATTATACTTGGTATTATTTTTTTCTTTTTTAGTAAAAAGTATAGTGATAACAATACAAAAAATACTACTATTACATCATTATGTACATTACCTATGAATTCCAAAAACATAAAAGGATTTAGTCCATATATCTTGGCAAATAACTTCTTTTTAGTTAGCTTATATACTAAATATGTATTTGCAATATGCAATATTAAATTTAAAAATTTATATATAAACATTGCAACATCTATGTTTTTAAATGATAAACTAGAACATATTTTAAAAATAAATTGTGCAACAGGTCCATATATAACTGTTGTATCACTCCAACCATTTTCTGCACCTTTTTCTAATATTTCATCATCTATACTTTCTTTATTATCATTATAATAATCTTTAACAGTAGTATAATATGGATTTTGATGGTACACACCATCTAAATCACCAACACCCATATAATAAAATATATCTGATGAAGTCCAAGGCATCATAAACATAAATATTAATCCAATAATTCCTACAAATATTAATATTTGTTTTATGTTTTTGAATATATCTTTTCTTTTTACTATTAGTAGATATATTACAGATATTAATACAAATAATATTAAAAATACTACTGCTGGTATTGCTTTATCTACATCATTATTTAAAAAGAAATTATAATATATTTTAAAATTCATTACAGTTTTATTTTGAATTATATATATTAAAGAAGGAATTACTAAACATATACTTAGTAATATGAATGCTATTTTTAATATTATATCTTTAACCTTCTCGTTCTTACTTTTCTGATTCATTTTTTTCTCCTATATGTTATATGTGTATATTATTATTTTTTCTTCAAGATAATAGTTTTAATGTTCTCCATCAAAAGGATCATATCCTCCTTTTCCATAATTTTCATGTATTTTTATCTCATTTCCTCTTAAAAATGGATTTATATAATCATAATAATAGACATTTACTTGTAGAAATGAGTTTACTTCAGCAACATATTTTTTATTATCTTTATATATCACATGTTCTGGCTTGCCTAATATAGCTGCTGCAAAAAATGCTAAAAGTGGTCCTATTAAACATAATATTAAAACAATAAATACAATTACAATAATTATTACTACCTTTTGTATTTTGCTTGTATTATTTTTTATTATCTGTACAAGTCCTAAAATAAGACCAACTAAAAATAATATAGCCATCACTTGGTATACCCAAATTCTAAAGGTGGCAGAAAATACTAAATTTAATAATAGAGTTACTAATATAAATACTAATAAAGTTACAAATGTAAAGGCTAAAATATTTTTTCTTATTTTATTTAATAATTTTTTCATACCAATATTCCCTTTTATTTTATTGTATGTTTTTATTATATTGATTACTTTTTTACTTCTTTAGTTCTAAATATTATTTAGTCAAAGTATTAAGTATATTTTCTATTTCTTCGTCGGTTAAGTGTACATCTTCATTTATTAAACCTATTTTAGAATGAAATTCATCATTGTTATGGAAGTCTGAGCCTACTGTTGCTAATAAATTATGCTCTTTTGCAAATTTATTCCATCTTTCTGATTCATTAAATTTCTTACGATTCCTGTCAAGAAATACATAGTTTGCTTCAATTCCATCAGCATTCATTTCTTGTACAATTTCTGATATATCTTTATCTGTTAAATTATCCTGATGTATATATGCAACTGGATGTGCTAAAACTACTTTTCCCCTTGCTTTTCTTATAATTCTTGCTGCATCTGCAGGTGTTATTGTTCTCTTTTCTACATAAGCTGGACATCCTTCATTCATTATTGTTTCTATGAATTCTCCTTTGCTCGGAATGTGGTTAAACTCTTTTAGAAGTTTTTCTTTATTCTCAGGATTATTAACTATGTCTAAAGCAATATGTGCTTTTGTTACAGCTTTTATTTTATCTAATTCATCAACATTTAAAATGTATCCAAGGTCTTTTAATTTGTCCCCTACATCATGCAGATATTTATGTCTAATATTTCTTAAATCAAATAAATCTTCTTTTAGTTCTTTACTATGTACATTAAAATTATATCCTAATACATGTATGCCCACGCCATGTGATTTAGTTGATATTTCTATACCTGGAATTATTTCTATACCTTTACTTTTAGCATAATCAAATAATTCATCTGTATATTCATCTATTATGTCATGGTCAGTAATAGAAATAAGTGAAACACCGTTTTTCTTTGCTTCATCTATCACTTCTTTTGGTGAAAATGCTCCATCAGATACATTAGTATGCATGTGTAAATCAATTAATTTCCCCATAAATAATTAACTCCTTTCTATTTATTGAGGTAATTTAGATATTAATTCATCATATTTGTTTGATAATGATTCAGAATCAAAAACTATATTATCATCTTGTATTTCCCAGCTATTACTATTTTTTGATAAGAAGTTTATTACTTCTTCATACACATTTAATATTTCTATTACTTCATCTATTGAGTTTTCAACTGTTTTATCATTACTCTGCTCTTCTATATCTCCGATAATATCATTTTTATATAAATCTATATAATAGCTATCTAAACCTTTATCTTCAATATATGACATCATTTTATCTTCTGTAAGAAATTCTTTATAATTTTCTTTGCATTTTTCTAGCTCTTCTTTTGTTGTGTTAATATATTCTTTAGTTTCTTTAAAATCTTTTCCATCTTTTTTATAATTTTCTGGTGTTAAAATATTTAATAGTTTTTCATCATTTAAGATATTTGCAATTTCAATGCTATTATCAAAATTGTCTTTAAGATAACTCTTAAAAGCTTTTTCTACAATTGCATAATCTCCATTTGTTACTATATTATTTAACCTATTATTGATTTCATCTATATTAATATTTTCAGCATTTGTTAAATCACTTATTTCTGTAAGCTCCTCATTTAATTTTTTCTCCTGACCCAAATCAGAAAATACAAAATACCCAATTACTCCTATTAATATTACAATAACAATTAAAAGAATTATTAAAATCTTCTTTTTCATAATACATTCCCCCTTTTAGTTTTAAATAAAACTTTCTTTTTTAATTTAAATTTTTTAGCAAATTATTTTTTATTATAGTGTCTGATAAGTAAATTTCTTCTTCCATTTGATCTGTTAGCTGTTGTAAGTTTTCATTTTCTTTTATTTCTTTGCAAGTTTTTCTATCATAATAAACTCCATTAACACAATAATTTTTGCTTGTTACAAAACCTAGTCCTTTTATAAATGAATAATCTTTATTAGAAAATATTGATTTTCCTATTGAGAATTTATCAGCTACACCTAATAAATCTAAAATTGTTGGTTTTATATCTATTTTAGCAACACTGTTATTTATTAAATCTCTTTTTTCTACTCCAGGTATTTTCATGCCAAATGGTACGTGTAATTCTTTAAAAGTGTTTTCAAAGTCAGTATACTCTATGTTATTTTCCTTATATAGTTTCTTAATATCTTCTGTACTTGCGTTGCTAGCTCCATGGTCTCCATATACAATTAAAATGCTATTATCAAGTAAGTCTGCTTCATCTAATTCTTTTAAGAATTCTCCAAAAGCATAATCCACAAAATTGCAAGATATTAAATAATTTCTAAAAGTTTCATCTGTAAACTCACTAACATCTTTTTGTGTTAATGTTATTTTATTATTTAAATCAGAAACTCCATCTAAGTAAAAAGGTATATGAGTAGTTACACTTACTAATGTTGTACAGAATTTTCCATCATATGAATCCATTATTTTAACAGCTTCTTTGAAAAATCCTTCATCAGAATGAAATTCTCCTGCACTCTCTATATCCGGAAAACTTTGTATATCATCATACTCATCTATGTTATATCCTGAGTTATATACTTCTTCTCTATTCCAAAAAGTACTTGTATTTGGATGCATAAATGAAGTATAATATCCTTCTTCTTTAAGAACCGTAAAAATGTCTTCCCAATTATTATTAAAATATTTTTGAAATACATAGCCATTTTCCAATGGATACATTGAATTTTCCATTTCGAATTCTGAATCTGCAGTAGTACCAAGACCTTGGTTGTACATATTACTACAATAAATATTATCATTATAGAATTTATTTAAATTTGGTGTTATCTCTTTTCCATTAACTGTTTTTCCTATTACATATTCATTTAAACTTTCTAATTGTAAAATTATAACATTGCTATCTTTTGCAATTCCAGTATATTGTGTTTTCCCCTGTTTACCATCTATGTATTTGTCATATATAGCTTGCAATCTTTCTTCATCAATTTCATCTTTACTAAACAAGCTTTTTATGTAATCTTTGGCATCTTCGTAATGATAATAATAAATTGAAGCATTTTGAACAATTAATGATTTGTTATAACTTTTGTCTTTGTAAATTCCATTTATATTTCTTGTAACATAGAAAATATTAAATGCAATTATTATTACTATTAACACTATTTTTAATATTCTATTATGATAATATGTTTTCTTTAGTTTTTTACAAGCTAAAATACTTAAGCCTATTACTATAATATTATCAATCCAAAAAATTAAAAAGCTTTTAACATTTATAATACATAAGACTCCACTTGCAATTTCTTTAGAATAACGTAAATTTTCTATTTGATAAAATGATAAGAAATTTGTTGAGTATGTATAACAAAGAAAATCTGCATAAATTATAAGGGTTACAATAGCATATACAATATTTAAATAAATGTATCCAAATTTATTTTTATGGTTTATTGTAGGACACATAATTAACATTGATACAAAAATAGTATATTTAACTACTTCTGCATTTATTGTTAACCCAATAAGATGATTTAACAATAATCCTTTGTATACTAGTAAAATAGTCCCAATTATAAATATGATATTATTTTTTAAAATATCTAAAAAAACTTTTTTTACTTTATCTTTACCAATAATAGTAGCTATTTCTTTATTTTCTGCATTTATTATTTCTTCTTGTTTAGTATGTTCTTTTACTTTTTCCATCCTTGCTCCCAATTTGAAATTTTATATTTTTCATTGCGTTCTAGTTTTTTCATTTCTGCTTTAATAGAGTTTATATCATCATCATTTAATGATTTAAATCCATCATAAAATCCTGTACTTCTATCTGGAAGATATGGTGCATCTGGGAATTTTTGTTTTTTAGCATCTACAGTTCTTCCAAAAATATGCTCATGGAAATATGCTTTTTCTGTAACATTACCAGATTTATTTGGTTTCCAAGCCCAATTTCCGGCCTCAAAGAAATTCATTCTTATAATGTCTATTCCTCTACTTTTCATTGCTGTTTTATAAGCCTCGCAAATCATTTGGCATAATCGTGCTTCTTCTAATACTTCTTTCGGGTTAAAATCTAATTTTGAATTATATCTATATTTATCCCCACATCCATGTATCATCATGTGTCCGCCTTCTTCTCTGGAGATAAAAGGATTTTCTGTAGCAACCACTACAAAATTTTCTGTTTCGTATATTACTTTATTCCCATCAATTGTTTCCATATTTCCTCCGTTTTATTACACCTTTGCCATTCTTTCTTTATCTTTTTCTATTTTCTTTTGATACCTATCTTCCTCTGAGAATATGCATCCGCAATATTTTTGCATATATAGTCCAAGTTCTCTAGCTTTTGCTTGTCCCTCTCTAAAGCCCACTCTAAAATCTCTATACAAAAATGTTAATCCATATTTTTCTGCAATTTTCTCTCCAAGGTTCTTTATTATGTCATGCTTTTGGTATGGACTTACTAAAAGTGTGGTTGTTATTGTGTCATATCCATTTTCTTTTGCATATTTAGCAGTTTGTTCTAAACGTACTGGATAACAATAATCTTGACATCTAGTTTCTAAAGAATTTACTACATTTTTGCAGAATTTATCTAATCCATAATCTTCTTCAAATATTGCTTTTACATTAATTGATGCTGTGTAATCCTTTAATGTGTCTCTTCTTGTTTTATATTCTATGTATGGATGTATATTTGGGTTATACCAATATACAGTAGGTTCTATTCCTTCTTCTCTTAAAGAATCTATACAATATACACTACAAGGTGCACAACATGTATGCATTAATAGTTTCATTTTCTTCATCTCTTCCTTCTATATAACTTTCTATCTAATTACTTTAATTTTTCCATCTTCTGTTCTTTCTATTCTCATGTTCATTGCTTTTATTAATAGCATTCCAACTATCATAATTATTAAAAATGGTATTCCTAGTATTTGTTCTTCGCTATGAAGTGCAAATGATGCAAAATTTGCTATCTGGCTTGAATAGCATAATGCTAATATGGTTTCTTGCGATTTTCCTTTTAAGAAGAACATTGTTGGTATAAGCCACATAATGTACCATGCGTTAAAGTTTGTAATTAATATAAATGTAAATACTAAAAGTAAAACATTATATTTTCTTATTGTTTGTAAAAATCTAATTTTCTTTTGTAATAATAATCTGATGCAAATAATTGCATATATAACTGCAAAAACTGATAAAGCTAAAGTTTGAATTATTTCTGCTTTGTCTTGTCCAAAGTATTCATATATTACATACATTATAGATCTATTGTATTTAGATTGTTGTATAAATAATCCTGCTAATACTCCTAAGTCTTTCATATATATTAAGTAGAACAACGCTATTATTACCACATATTCTATTCCACATAATATGCAATATATTATTCTTTTCTTTATATCTTTATTTCTTACACTATATATAACTATGAATGGAAGTATTAATATAGCTAAATATTTTATTGCTGTTGCTAATGCTATACATCCAACTGCTAAAAACAAACTTTTCTTCTTTATTGTAAAATATATTGCAAGTAATATGAATAATATTATAAATATATCATTATGAACATTTGATAAAGCTTCAAATAATATAAATGGATTTAATCCATATAAAATCATAAATAGTTTTTTTCTAGTTATTTTATATACCAATACCGTGTTTAAAATATGTACTAATATATTTAATAATTTAAATAGTAATAATGCAGTATCTATATTTCCAAAAGAAAAATATGAAAGCCCTGTACATATTAGTGTCCAAAGTGGGCCATATACTACTGTTTCATATTTCCAACAATTTGCCACTTTGGTAAACATTGAATCGATTTGCCCTGTTTTATCTGTTATCTCTCCAGTTGAAGTATAATACGGATTTTCTCCATAATGTGCAGCAGACCAGCCATTTGCTATATATGAATATACATCTGTACTTGTGTATGGAATAATTACTCCAAATAATATTGAAGCAAGTATTACCAATATTACTATTTGTTTTATACTCATGTTTTTATGTTTTTTTGCTATCAGAATATATGCTAAAAATAGTATGGTCATTAATAAAAAGAACATTAAAGCATTGTTTAGCATTTCTGCTTTCGTTTCTGGAAACTTAAAAAAGTATGTCCACACATAATAAAATCCATATACGGTTTTGTTTTTTATTAAATATGTGATTGATGGTACTGCAAAAATAACTGATGCTATAATAAATATAACCATAGGCAAATTTATATTAAATTTCTTTTTCTTTACTGTTTCTTCCATGTTATTAATCCTTTTCTTTTTATATAAAATAAAGGAAGGTTTATTAATATTTACTTGCTTTGTTCCTTCCTCTTTCTTGCTTTTTTCTTATATTTTATCTCCATCATATGGTATTCCAAGATGTTCATATGCTGCAGGAAGTGCAATTCTTCCTCTTACAGTTCTTGATATAAAACCAATCTGTATTAAATATGGTTCATATACATCTTCTATTGTATCTACTTCCTCTCCTAAAGTAGTTGCTATAGTTTCAATTCCTACTGGTCTTCCTCTATATTTTACAATTAATGTTTCTAGAATTTTTCTATCAATATCATCTAATCCTAAATCATCTATTTCTAATTTGTTTAATGCAATTTTTGTTATTTTTAATGTTATATTTCCATCTCCTAAAACTGCTGCATAATCTCTTACTCTTTTTAAAAGTCTGTTCGCTATTCTAGGTGTTCCTCTTGACCTTCTTGCAATCTCTGCTGCTGATTCATTATCTATATTTATTTCTAATATATTTGCAGACCTTTTAACTATAGTAGTTAAATCTTCTGTATTATATAATTCTAATCTATGTATAATACCAAATCTATCACGAAGTGGTGTTGCTAAAGATCCTGCTTTTGTTGTAGCTCCTATTAAAGTAAATTTAGGTAAATCTAGTCTTATTGACCTTGCACTTGGTCCTTTTCCTATTATTATATCTAATGTATAATCTTCTAATGCTGGATATAATATTTCTTCTACACTTTTATTTAATCTATGAATTTCGTCTATGAATAAAATATCAAATTCTGATAAATTTGTAAGCAGAGCTGCTAAGTCACCTGGCTTACTAATAGCAGGTCCTGATGTTATTTTTATATTTGAATTCATTTCATTTGAAATAATATTTGCAAGTGTTGTTTTACCAAGTCCTGGAGGTCCATATAAAAGTACATGGTCTAGAGCCTCACCTCTTTTTTTAGCGGCTTCTATATATACTTTCATATTTTCCTTCACTTTATCTTGGCCTATATATTCATTTAAAGTTTTAGGTCTTAATGAATTTTCTAATCTTTCCTCTGATGCATCTGTAAGTTCTGGACTAATTAGACGTTCTTCTTCCAACTTTTATACCTCCGTTTATTCTTGCTTTCTTAAATGATTTTTATCTACTGTTTCTTCTACTTTTTCTTCAGTTTCTTTATCTACTATTTCAACTTTTTTATTTTTACTATTATCATCTGAAAGTAATCGTGACATATCTTTATACCCTATTGCAACAATTGCAATAATCAATAATGCAAATGATAGAGCTTTCCATATACCACTCTCTAATAATATTACTGCAAACATTCCAAGAGTTGCCGTAATTCCATACATTATTAAAACAGCTTGTTTTTGTGTATAACCTTTTGCCATTAATTTATGGTGTAGATGTCCCTTATCTGGTTTGAAAACAGCTTTTATTGATTTTCCTTTTACAATTCTTCTGAATATGGCAAATAAAGTATCAAATATTGGCATTCCTAGAATTATGATTGGTGCTATTAAAACAAGTGCTGTATAAGTTTTTGCTACACCTAATATTGATATTATAGCTAGAGCAAATCCCATAAAGTTTGAACCCGTGTCTCCAATAAATGTTTTTGCCGGACTAAAATTATATGGTAAAAATCCCACAATACCACCTGCTAATGCTGTTATTAATACTACAGCAATTAATGGTGAGCCATTTAATGCAAATACCATAAGTAATGATAAACAAGAAATTAATGTTACTCCTGATGATAGCCCATCTAAGCCATCTATTAAATTAATAGCATTTGTAATTCCTACAATCCAGCAAGCTGTAATAACATAGGAAGCTATACCACTTATTACTATTTTTCCATCTGTAAATGGAATTGATACATGTTCAATTCTAATTCCACATGCAACTACAATTATTGCTGATATTATTTGTGCTGTAAGTTTTACGTAACTTGGTATTCCTTTTACATCATCTATATAACAAACAATTCCAAGAACTATTATTCCTATAAAAAAGCCTATCATTTTTATGTAATAATCTTCTGAGCCAAATAAATCTATTTTTCCTTCTAATTGAGTTGTTATCAATAAATAAATAATTGATACAAAAAATCCTGCAATTACTGCCAACCCTCCGAAGTCTTGGCATTGGTTTTTTGTTTACTCTCCTATCATTTGGTATATCTATTGCTCCTACTTTTTTTGCCCATCTCATTGTGTGTGGTGTTATTACAAACGCTGTTATAAATGCTAATAAAAAGGCTATTGCTATATCTCCCCACATAATTTTTCCTCACTTTTGCTTATTTTTTCTTCTAAATTTATTATATATTTTTTCCTAATTTTTCTATGTTTATTCTAGCATTCTAAAATTTCTACATTGTATCCTATAAATAGCCCACTCTCAACTACTCCAGGAATACTTTTTATTTGTTTTTCTAATTTTTCTTCTATATTTTCAAATTTAACATCTAATATAACATTTGAATTTTCTGTAATAATTGGCCCATCTTTTCCTACTGCTTTTCTTAATGTTATATCTCTTCCTCCAAGTTTTGTTAATTCTTGTTTTACATAGTTTATACTTTCAAGAACGCATTCAACTGGTACTTTAAATTTTTCTCCTAAATTAGATACTTTTTTAGTTTTGTCAATTAATATGTATGTTATAGGTGAGTTTGCAATATTTAACTTTTCTTTAAACATTGCACCTCCTCTTCCTTTTATAAGCCATTTATTATTATTAACTTCATCCGCTCCATCAAAACTCCAATCTGGCTTACATTCTGTTAAACTTGCTGTTTTAATTCCTAAATATGTACATAACATTTTAATTTCATATGATGTTGGTATTGCTATTATATTTAACCCTTCTGCTTTTACTCTATCTGCAATAGCAATAGTGGCCATATATGATGTAGAACCAGAACCAAATCCTATTACTTGTCCATCTTCTACTTTTATTGCAATTGTTTCACCAAGTTTTTTCTTTTCTTCTAAATTTGAAATATTATCAAATTCTATTTTATTTAATATATCTTTATCCCAATTCATGTTTAACCTCACTATATATAAATTGTTAGTTTTCTACTTTTAGCATTATATCATTATCTTTTGGCATAGTAAACCTTATTTTCTAAGAATTTTGGAAAATCGCATAAATAAATAGAGGAGAAATTTTTCTCCTCTTCTTGTTAATTCACAGCAAAATTAATTCCTCTTGCTATTACATCTTTCATTTTTTCTATTAAACCATCTATTTCTTTAGGTGTTACTATAAAATTATATTCTTCTGGAGATAATACTTCTTTAATCAAATTATATTTATCTTCTTCTTGTAGCTTATTTAAAAAATTATTTGATTCTCCATTATTTTGCACTTCTTGTATAAGTAGTGTTAAACTATCTGCTGCTATTGTAGCAGCATCTACAACAGTTGGTATTCCTATTGCAATTACAGGTATTCCTAGAGTATTTTTACTTATTTCTTTTCTAGTATTATCAACTCCTGCTCCTGGAACTATTCCAGTGTCTGCAAGTTGTATTGAACTGCTAATTCTTTCTATACTTCTTGATGCTAATGCATCTATTACAATTAATAATTTAGGTTTAGTATTTTCCACAATTCCTTTTAAAATTTCTAATGTTTCTATTCCTGTAGTTCCAAGTACTCCTGGAGATATTGCACTTATCTCCCTTGTGCCTTCTTCTAAGACCTCTGGCATATATTGCAACAAATGTCTTGTTATGTCTATTTCATTTATTACTTTTGGTCCTAAAGCATCTGGTGTTACATAAATATTTCCAAGTCCTACTACAAGTATTGGATCTAAATCTGCTATTTGATTTTGTATTAATTTTTTTAGTTCATTTGTTACTATTTCTGATGTTTTTTGTATTCCATCTTGAGAAATATTTTTAAAATTTTTTATATCTATTGTAATATAATTTCCTATTGGTTTATTAATTGCTTTTTCTCCATTTTCATTTGTTACCTTAACTCTAGAAATATTGATTTGTTCTTCTTTTTGCTCTCCTAAACTTTCTTCTTCCGCTTCTATTCCATCAATTTCTTCTTGTATATTATGTGCTTTTCTATATAAATCACGTCTTTCTAAGGCTAAATCTGTTCTAAAATTATACATTTAAATCCCTCCATCTTTTCTTTAGTTTTTTACATTTTTAATTTTTTATACAAAAAAAGAAATATTTTTTTGTTACAAAAATATTTCTTTTTAATATTATATTTAACTTATTTCAATAGCATCTTCTGGTTCCTGTGATGCTTGCCTACTGCCATCTTTTGTTATTTGATTTTGTCCATTACCTTGTGTTTCTTTTTTTCTCTCTTGGAGTCTTCTCATAATTTCCTGATATTTTTTACTATTTTCATCTGAAAAATCAATTTTATCTTTTATCGTTTCTAAACACTCTATGGCCAATTCTATTTTTCCTTGTTCGTAATATTTTTTTACTTTAAAAATCATCATTGAAACATATTCAACTTGTTGTTTTGCTTCTTCATGTGCATCTTCTTGTACTTGTATTTGAGTTTGTTCTCTTGCATTGAAATCATCTAAACTATCTATTCCTTGTTCTCTTAACCATCTTATATCGTTATTAACTGTAGCAGGAGAAACTCCTAATTGTTTAGCAATTTCAGGAATAGTTGCTTTTCCCAATAGAGATACTACTTGTCTTCTTCTCTCTTCGATCCTTTCTCTATTTTTGCTAGACATAACATTTACACGTTTTGGTGTGCTTTCTATAGTGCCTCTTTTCTTTAATGTTTCAACATCTTTTAAAATTATATTAACTGAAACACCTAGTTTTTGTGCCATTTCTGCATAATTTATTTTTCCATATAGACTTGCCACTTGTTGTAACCTTGCTTCTTCTTTTTTTCTTTTTTTAGCAGTTACTCTTTCTTTTAATGTATCTTCATCTATAATTCCATACGCTTTTAAGTATCTAATATCATTATTAATAGTACCAATTGACACTCCTAACTTTTCTGCTAATTTTTTTGCACTCATTGTACCCCAATATTTAGCAACTTGTTTTCTTCTTTCATCTAAACTTGCATTTTTTTCACTGGATAACACTATTACTTGGTGTGGTTTACCATCTATAATTCCTCTTTGCCTTAAATTTTCAACATCTTTAACAACTGTAACTCTTGTTACTCCTATTATTTGCGCTATTTCATCATAGTTCTTTTTTCCATAAAGTTCAGCAACTTTTTTTCTTCTTTCTTCTATTAATGATGCTCTAGTTCTAGAAGTTCCACCTCTTAAGCTCTTTCCGGTCTATTATACCTTGTTCTTTTAAATATTTTACATCACTATTAACATTCCATACTGATACACCTAATTTTTCAGCAATTTCTGATATGTACATTTTTCCATATAGACTTGCAACTATCCATCTTCTTTCTTCAACTTCTGATTCTCTTCTATCTTCTATTACTCCAGATGCAATTAATACTTTAATATCATATTGTATTACAGCAGTAGATACCCCAAGAGCTTTTGCAATTTTGGTATTTGGCATTTTTCCAAATAAAATAGCTACTAATTCTCTTCTTTCCTTTATTGCTTTTTTCTTTTCTGAAGCACTTGATACACTTTGCGTCGTTTCGTTTTCTTTACCTATTAGAGAGTCTGCAATTATTTCATGTTCCTCTATATATTTTAAATCTCTATCAATAATACGAGGTGATATTGTTTTAAATACTGCATATATTACATCTAAAGGAATACCCTCTTCATATAGTTTTGCAATTGTTTTTCTTCTTTCTTTAACATCTTCTTGTGGAGTAGTTAATGCTGAAATATTTTGTGAAGTTATATTTTCGCTCTCTTGTTCTGTATCTGGAGATTGTTTTTCTTCAAATTTTGGTTTAGTAACCCTAGCTCTTCCTTTTGAATATGGATTTAATCCCATTGAGATTAAATCTTCCATTACTAAAGATTTTGATACTTTTAGTTTTTCAGCTATTTTTCCAACCGACATATTATAATCCAAAAATAAAGAACGCACTTCACTTCTTCTGTCAGTATGTTTCGCTTCACTTATTTTAGTAGTATTTTTAGAAGTTTTTAATCCTTCTAAATATTGTACAACATCAATTAAATCTGCACCTACTATATCAGCAATTTCTCCATAACTTAAATTTTTATCAGCTAGCTCTCTAATTTTTTTATAATCCATTTTCTACAATCAACTCCTAAAGTCAAGAACTTAACATAATAATATTACCACGTTTTTATATATTTTTCAAGCAAAACTAATCGTGAACTTTTATTTTACGCCTTTATTTTAGAATAAGAAAAAAATCTTTTTTCCTAAAACTATTTATAATTTTAGAAAAAAAGATTCATTATTTATGTTTTTAATTTTTCATTTTTCAATATTCTTTCAGGATTATCGTTAGTAAGTTTATATAAATATTCCTTTCCTAATAAATTTTCTAATTTTTCTATTGTATCAGGCATGTTTGCATATATAGTATTTACTTTATGATTATCCGATCCTAGAAAATGTATCATGTTATGTGTAAGAAGTTTTTTTATTGTTTCTTGTGCTTCTATACCATATCTTCCCATAATACTTCCGTAGTTAGATTGAAATAATACTCCTCTTTGTATATAATCTATTAATACATTAGGCTTCTGCTGAACAAATCTATACCTTTCAGGATGTGCCATTATTGGTATTTTATCATCTTTTAAAATCGAATTTATAATATCTTCTGTATAGAATGGTTTTTCTCCCATAGGAAGTTCAAATAATACATATCTACTATTATTTAAAGTCACTGTTTCTTTATTTTTTATATCTTCCATTAAATGTGAAGATAAATATATTTCATTTCCATGATATAGATTTAATCCTAAATCTGTACTTTTATTTTTTATTTCATCAATTCTTGCTTGTATTTCATCTGCAGGAACATGAAAATAATTACTATAGTGTGGAGTTAAAATAATGTCGGTAAATCCCACTTTCTTTGCTTCTTTTAACATTTCTATTGTTGCATCTATTGATTCAGCTCCATCATCCACTCCATACACCAAGTGACAATGTATATCAATCATTAACTAGTCTCCATTATATTTTATTTTTTATTAATATTAATAGTTTTATATTTTACTATTCCAACAATTGCTAATACAAATATTGCTAATGCTCCAAGTGTTATTGCTATATTCATTCCTGTTTGTGGTAATTTATTATCTGTTATTATAGTGTTATCTACAAAATTATTTGTTTGAACATTGTTCACTTGTACATCATTTCCATCTGTTGTATTTGTACCTGTATCAATTGTTATATTTTGTTCTGGCACTACTGTATTTGTATCATCACTTGGATTGTCTCCTGGGTTCTCTTCTCCTGGATTTTGTGTTCCAGGTACTAATGAATATTCAAATTCTGTTCTTGGATATGTTTCATTTAAATTATTATCATCTGTAATAATTAATTTATCTATTGCAACTTTTCCATTTGTTGTTTCTGTTACACTTGATGTGTCTAAATTAAATATAATTTTTCCCATCTCTACATTTGGTGTTGCAGAATCTGTTGTAAATTCAACTGTTTTTGTTTCAGCTGATACTATTACATTCCATCCTGCATATGCTTCACCTTTTATTGTATCAACTTGATTTACATCAAAATCAAGTGTAGCGGTTGCTCTCATTGGTGAATTTTCTGTAACACCTTGAAAATCTCCTAAACGTATTGAAAAAACTATTTGATTATCTTGTTTTGATTCTTGATATGATAAATTAACTGATGCTGTTCCACTATCTGTTGCGTTAACTATGTTTAAATTAAATGCTAATACTATTAAAACTAATAATGTAAATACTGCTAATACTTTTTTCATTACTATCTCTCCTCTTATATAATAGATTAATATCTTTTTTGTATTTTATCACACTTATTATTATATAACAATTAAATAAATATTACAATTGTATTACAAAACTGTAATATACTTTTTGTAGAGCAAATATGAAAAATAAGAGTTCTAAAACTTTAATCGTTTTAAAACTCCCATTTTTTCTTAATTAAATCTTTTTATTCCTTATTAAACCTATTAATTTCTCTCATCTTAAGATTAATGTACTTATCAACTATTCTGCTTTGCTTTAAGATTTTTTCATAAGTTTCTCCATTTTCTATTAATAAGTCTAACTTTCTTTTGTGATAGTTAAGTAGTGTATCCAACATAGGCTATCACCTCTGACTGGATTATAACATAATTCAAATATATAATTTGTCGAAACGTGTCGAAAGTATAAAAAAATTTATTTTTTTACATATTATTCAGAATATCCTGTTTTTTCTACAATTCTATTACTAATTTCTTGGACAGGTGTTGAAGCAGTATAATCTTCTTCTCCAAACACTTCTCTATGCAATCTTTCTACATTTGATTCTAATGTTACTGGCACACCATACCATCTATCTAAGGTTATACCTTCTATATTATATGGCCATCCAATACTATCTGTAATTTCATATTGTAAAATTGTAGGTGCTAATATAATTATCTCATCTGGTCTAATATTAGTATAAACTTTTGGTAATATTTGATCCGCAAAATCATTAATTTCTCCTAGACTTTTGGTTTTTAATTTTGCAAACATTGCTTCAATAACCGTTCTCATTCTTTCTGTTCTTCTGTAATCTCCCCCAGAAGTATATCTAATTCTTGCATAAGAAACAGCTTGTACACCATCTAATGTTTGAGTTCCAGCTTCTGTTATATAATCAGATGACATACCTGTATGTTCTGAAGTATCCGAAATTGCTTTGTTTAATGCATCAATCTCATCGCTTTCTACATTTATTCTTATGCCACCTAATGCATTTACAGCATCTGCAACAGAATCAAAATTTACTGTTACAAACTCTGTTACATTTAAATCTAAGTTTTCGTTTAAAGTTTTAAGTGCAAGCTCTGGTCCCCCATAAGCATATGCATGAGTTATTTTATCTAAGCCATGACCTTCTATATCAACATATGTATCTCTATATACAGAAATTAATCTTATCTCTTTTGAATTATTATCTATACTAGCAATAATAATACAATCGCTTCTATTTCCTTCTCCTAATTCATCGTCTCTACTATCAACTCCATATATAGCTATATTTCTATATCCTGACAAATTTTCTGCTGCTGATTGTGATACGTTTAAATTGTCTTTATCTATTTCAACTTGTTGCATTTTACTTAATTTTCCTCTAATAAATAAATATCCTGATGCAACTATAATTACAGCTAAGATAACTAGTATTAGTATAAGTATTCCTAATACTTTAAAGAATTTTTTCATCTTAATTTCTCCTTCAAATTTTACATTTTTTATTACATTAAAATATTACTCATATATATTTTAACTCAATAGATGCTATATCTATTTACTTAATATTCTGGCAAGTTCTATTCCTGAACAAGATGCCATCATAAGACCTCTTGTCATACCTCCGCCATCACCAATACAGTATAGATTTTTCATACTTGTCTCAAAGTGATTATCAATATCTACTTTGTTGCTATAGAATTTTATCTCTGGACCATAAAGTAGATTATCAGGATTTGCAAACCCTTCTATTACTTTATCTAAGCTCCTTATAAATCTTAAGATATCTGTCATTGTTCTATATCCAAGTGCAAAAGTAATATCTCCTGGTACTGCGGTTTTTAGTGTTGGTACTACAGAATTTTCTTTAAGTTCATTCTCCCATGTTCTTTTTCCTCTGTAAATATCACCTAATCTTTGAACTACAATATTTCCATCACCTAATTCATTTAAATTCTTAGCTACATTTCTTCCATAATCAATTGGCTTATTAAATGGGTATGTAAAATTATGTGATACTAAAATTGCTAAATTAGTATTTGTACTCTTTTTGTCTTTATATGAATGTCCGTTTACTAAAGTTAAATCATTATCATATACTTCATTTGCAACAAACCCACTAGGATTTTGACAAAATGTTCTAACTTTATCTCTAAAAGGTTCTGGTCTTCCTATAAATTTTCCTTCATACATATAATCATTTACTTTTTTCATAACACTATCTGGAAGTTCATATCTTATTCCAATATCAACAGTTCCTGGTCTTGTAGATATATGATGTTTATCACATAAATCTGTTAGCCAGTTAGCTCCCTTTCTTCCAACTGCTAGGACTACCTTATCGGCATAAATATTTTCTAACTCTACATCTTCGTCTACTTTATCGACTTTTTTAACTTTAACACCAATAACTTTATTCTCCTCTACTATTAAATCATCTACAATAGTTCTAAACATCATATTAATCCCATTATCTTCAAGGTATTTTTCTATTTTCTTATATATTTCATGACTTTTTTCTGTTCCTAAATGTCTAATTGGAATATTAATTAAGTTAATGCCTTCTTTTTTAGCTTTATCATAGATTCTCTTTATTTCATCTTTATGCTCAGTTCCTTCTAACTTTTTATCTGCACCAAATTTTAAATATATATCATCTGCATAATCAATTAATCTTTTTGTTTTTTCTACTCCTATATATTCATGTAAATTTCCCCCAACATAAATCTCATCATCTTCCTCATTATATAGAGAAAGTTTACCATCAGAAAAAGCTCCTGCACCAGAAAAGCCACTAGTAATGTTACAAAATGGTTTACAGTGTATGCATTTTCCTGTTCTTTCTATTGGACAAAATCTTTCTTCAACTCTTTTTCCTTCTTCTATAAGCAATACACTTTTTGCATTATGCTTTTGTATAAGTTCATATGCTAAAAATATTGAACTAGGTCCCATTCCAATTACTATTAAATCAAACTTATTTGCCATACCAACCTCTCCTTTTTATGAGCAATATCTACAAAGTATTGATTCTAAGCCAATATTAATATCAATTAAACCAACCTTGTAATTTGCATCTAAGTTTACAAATTCATCCATAATTTTTTCAATCTCTTCTTTTGTAAAATATCTTGCTTGAGTTTTATATTTATTTATTAAAAACATTTGATTTGGTTTAAGTTTCATGCTTGTTGCTAAATCTTTTCTATATTCCTCTGCAATTTTTACTATATATAGCTTTTTAAAGTGATTATATAAAGTAATCAGTATTTTTTGAATTGGTTCTCTTTCGTAAATTAAATTCTTTAAAACCTCCATTGCTTCTTTTATATCTTTTTTTCCTAAATTATCTGTTAAATCAAATATTACACTATCCATTTGTTTTATTGTTAATAAATCTATTTCGTTTTTTGTTATTACTCCATTTGGTCCAACGTATTCTATTAACTTTCTAATTTCATTTATTAAATCTTGCATATTAGTGCCAACACATTCTACAAAATACCTAGCAGACATGTTATCTATTTTTACCTTATATGCCATACATAATTTTTGTATATTTTGCATGGCCTCTGGAAGCTTAAGTACACTAAACTCTTTTACTTCTCCTAATTTATCAATTGTTTTGTATAGAGTATTTTTTTCAGCAGTTTCTTCAACAAAAACAAGTTCTACCGCTTCGTTTATTAAATCTATATTTTCTGTTATATATTCCGCTATTTTTTTCGACAGATTAATTAATGCAAGCTCCTGACCTTTTGCTGTCTTTTTCTCTTTACTAAAAAGCCCTGTATTTTTTGCAATAATGAACTTTTTTTCATAGCCAAAAGCAGGAGTTTCAATATCAGATATTAACTCTTTTACATTAGTTTCATCTATTTGTATATAGTTAATACCTTGTATCAATTCTCCAAATTCTTTTTTTATTTTCTTTAATCTTGTTTCTAATAAATAAGTTTCTTCTCCATACAGTAATTTAACTGACATAAATTTCCTCTTTTCAAACAATTTTTATTATCAATGCAATATATATTACATTGATTAATTTACAAATTTAACTAGTCTAAAGTTTAACAGAAAATTTAGATGAATGTGCATGGCAAATTGCTGCTGCCATACTATCTGTAGTATCATCAAGCTTTGGTAGCTTATCAACTCCCAAAATAGTTTTTACCATTTTTTGAACTTGTATCTTATCTGCTCTACCATAACCTACTACAGCTTGTTTTATTTGAAGTGGAGTATACTCATATGTAGGAATGTTTTTTCTACATCCTACAACAAGTATTACTCCTCTTGCTTGTGCAACATTAATTGCTGTTTTTGCATTATTATTGAAGAACAATTCTTCTACTGATATTGCATCTGGTTCATATGTATCAATTATTTCCTCTAGGTCATTGTTTAATTTTAAAAGTCTTAAAGGAAATGATTCTCCTGCTTTAGTAAGTACTGCTCCAGATGTTATAAGTTTAAATTTATTTCCAATATAATCTATTACACTATATCCTGTTATTGCAAATCCAGGATCTATTCCAAGTATTCTCATATTATATACCTTCTTCTTGTATTTTTCTTTTGAAACTTCATATATAATTTTATTTAGTTACTATTCTTAATACCTCTGCAACACTCCAAGCTTGAGCAATAGTTCCTTGAGGCATATATTTTCTCTTTTCTATATCATATAGCTCACAAATACTTCCAACTGAATTTCCATTTTCAACTTCTTTTGAAAATGTTTTCTTAGTAGTTTCAATAAAAGCTTCTAACTTTTCTTCCAATTCTTTTTTTGCCTTTTTGCCACTCTCGTTTTTTATCATATTTCTTAAACTATCATAATACAAGCCTAAAAGCCATGGCCATATAACTCCTTGGTGATAGCTCATATCTCTTTTCATCATATCACCTTCATATCTATCTATATAACCTGGTTCTCCTTTAGCAAGTGTTTTTAATCCATATGGTGTAAGTAATTTTTTCTCCACTGTAGAAAGAATTTGTTTAGCTTCTTCACTATTAGGATCTATAACTGGATATGATAAAGAAAGTGCAAATAATTGATTAGGTCTTATTTTAGAATCACCTAAAACATCATATAGACATTTTCTTCTTTTATTAAAGAATTTTTCGTTAAAACTCTTTTTACATTTTTTAGCAAGGTCTGCATATTTTTTTGCTTTATCTTTACCTTTTATTAAGCCTGTTAATTCTTCCATTACTTTAAGTGCGTTATACCATAAGCTATTAATTTCAACAGCTTTTCCATTTCTTGGAGTAACAACAAATTCTCCAATTTTAGCATCCATCCAAGTATTTTGAATTTTTTCAGTTCCTGATGAAATTAATCCATCTGTATCTAGATAAATATTATTTCCATCAATATCTATTCTATCTTGATATGCTGTTATGATTTTTAATAATGATTGATATATATTTTCTTTTACCCATTCATAATCCCCAGTATAGTTTAAGAACTTTTTAACTTGCTCAAATAATAAAAGTGATGCATCTGCACTATTATATAATGGTCTAGAATCAAAGCCAGAATATCCATTTGGAACTAGCCCATATTTTATATCTCTTATACATGTAAGAAGCACTTCTTTTGCTTCTCTATACCTTTTGGTCTTTAAAAATAATCCTTCAAAAGATATTAAAGTATCTCTACCCCAATCTAAAAACCAATGATATCCTGCAATTACTGTATATAAAGCAAATGAAGGTCTGTACACTACAAAATTATCTGTAGCAAGAATAAGGTCTTTTAAGAATTTACCATATTCTTTATCTTTTGCCTCTTTCTTATTTTCATTTAATAGTTCTGAATGATCTATAATAGTACATAATCTTAAAATCTCTTTATTTATTAATTGTTTACCATCTATTTCTTCTATGTTTTCCTCTAATGAACATACAAATGTAAAGCTCTTTTCTTTATTTGGTTCAATATCTACTTCATATACTCCAGGAACAGCATGATTTTCTAATGGCCCTTGTCCTCTTTTTTCCTCTTCAATATAGTACATATCATAAAACATATCATCTTGATGTTCTATATATTTGCCTTCTTTAAAAAACATATATACAGGATACTGTGAATTTTTATCAATTATTAATTTTACTTTATTTTTATCTATTTGTTGATTAACATCTATTTTATCTTCATTGTTTGTAGTATGGAATCCTCTAAAGTTAACTACTGGTGCTAATTTCATTTTTACTTTTTTATCTGTATTTTTTATATTATAATATACTGCCACTGTATTTTTTCCATAATCCATACATATATATTTCTTAATTATTATACCTTCAACCTCATATGTAAATATTGGAACAAATTCTTTTTGGAATTCAATTTGATTTTTGTATCCATCAGATATATAGTTTTTGCACATATTGGTATATAAGTTATATTCTTTTTCTCCTATTACAATACTTTCATCTAATTTTGAAAGTATTACTTGTCTATCTCCTGGTGGCATTAAAGGAGCTATTAAAAGTCCATGATATTTACGAGTATTAACTCCAATAATTGTAGAACTACTATATCCTCCAATCCCATTTGTTATAAGCCACTCCTTTTTTAAACCATTTTCTAAAGATAAATCTGCTTTATTATATTTCATTTGTTTCCTCCATACTCTATTTTAAAGTTTTTATCTGCTTTATTAATCTTGTTTTTTTGCATTTTTTTCTTTTTGCTTTAGTTTTATTTCTGATTCTTTTATTGATTCTATTCTATCACTATATTTTGAAAAGAACTTACTTTTTCTTTGTTTTTTATCTTGTTTTTTAGCTTTTTTATGATTTTTTAATCTTTGTTCGTTTTCTTTATTTTTTCTCTTTATTGATTTTTTGCTATCTTTTAACTTATTATTAAGCATCATATATTGAGCATTATTTTCCATGTTGTTAAATTTCAAATCATCACAAATTAATTGTATTACTGTTGCTGCAATAGCATCAGGATTATGACGAATATGTCCATGTTCTACATGAGATAATTTTCTTTGAATCATGTAAATTCCTTCTACTTTAGCTTTTGATACATCTTGCTCTACTATTTCTCTTCCTTCCATGTTATATTTTCTAACATATTCTGGAACAATCTCTCCTGTATCATATATACAATATTCAATAACACCTTTACCAACATGCTCATTAATTGCTTTTATATGTTCTGATAAGGTATAATTATCAGTTTGTCCTGGCTCTGTCATTAAATTACTTACATATATTTTAAATCCTTTGCTTTCTTTTATTGCCTTAGCTACTCCCTTTACCAAAAGATTAGGAATAACATTTGTATATAAAGAACCCGGTCCAATTATTATAGCATCGGCTTCTTTAATTGCTTCTATAACACCTGGTGCTGGCTTGCAATTTGATGGAGTTATAAATATTCTGCTAATTTTAGAAATTGTTTCACTTGCTTTTTCTGGTATTTTATCTTTGCTTTCAATTACAGTACCATCTTCAAGTTCTGCACATATTTTAATATTCTCCATTGTTACAGGAAGAACTTTTCCCGTCATGTTAAAAATATTTTCTGATTGTTTTACAGACTCAGCAAAATCTTTATATATATCTTGCATTGCAGCAAAATATATATCACTAAAATCAAATCTATTTAATCTTCCATAATTAAATTTATAATTCATTAATCTACCTACAGAAGCTTCATCTTCAGAAAGTGCAATTATACTGTTCTTTACATCTTCCAAAGGTAACATTGAAAGCTCTTTACTAGATTCTGATTCTGGCTCTCCATAATCAGATACAGTAACAATTGCAGTTATATTATCAGTGTAATTTTTAAGACCTCTTAGTACAGCATTCAATCCTGTTCCTCCGCCAATTGCGACTATTTTAGGTCCTTGATTATATACCCTTTTATTAAATATTAAAGATTTAACATCATTTTTCTCATCTGCTAATCTTTTATCTGTATCCTCAACTAAAATTTCTAAAGTCCTTTTCTGTATAGCTATAATACTATAAATTATTAATATAAATCCTACAACAAAAGCAACCGCTATTTTTGCTAGATTTACAAATTCCATTTGTCTACTTGTTAAAACTGATGCCATACCATAACAACATAAAATTATACCTATGATTATAAGGAATAGCCATCTTTTAATTTTAGTATTTGCCTTAAACCATCTAAAAAAACCTCTCATTGTAATATCTCCTACTCTCCTATAATTTCAATTTCTAAACTAATAACTTTTCCTGTTTTTTTAAACACTTCATCTTTCACATAATTAATTAAATCTATTATGTCTTGTGCTGTTGCATCTCCTGTGTTTATTATAAATCCTGCGTGCTTCTCTGAAACCTTGGCTCCTCCTATTTGTTTTCCTTTTAGTCCACATTCATCTATTAGTTTAGCTGTTATATAATTATCTCCTCTTTTAAAAGTACTTCCAGCGCTTGGAAAACTAGGTTGTGTATCTTTTCTCAATTTTGCTATTTCTTCCATTTTATTTTTTATCTCTTCAGTTTTACCATGTTGTAGCTTAAATTTTGTTTCTAAAATAACATATCTTCTATTGCAAAACACACTATTTCTGTATGAAAATTCTTGTTCCTCATTTGTTAGTTCAACTATTTCAGGTTTTTTTGATTTTTTTAGAATTTCTTCTAATTCAATATCATCAATATATGTTTTATCTGTTAACTTGTCATATTTCTTTAAATCTAAACACTTAGTGCTTATTACAATATCTTTCATTTCAGTTCCAAATGCTCCAGCATTCATTTTTATAGCTCCACCTATAGAGCCAGGAATTCCTGAAGCAAATTCAAAACCTGTAATACCTTTATTCATAAGCTCATGAGAAAGAAATGCAAGATTAACCCCTGCACCTGCAGTAACAATAACTGAATTATCCTCTGCATCTTCTATCTTAATATCCTTAAAATCTATATTTAAAACAAATCCCCTAATTCCTTTATCTCTAACTAAAACATTACTTCCATTACCTATAATAGTTATATGATTATTAGTTTTTCTAGCTACTTTTATAACATATTTTAATTCTTCTATATTCTTAATCTTAACAAAAATATCAGCATTCCCACCAACTTTAAAACTAGTATGTTTACTCATTGGTTCATTCATATGTATTTGTTCTGCTGGAATCTCTTCTGTTAATTTTTGACATAATTCTAAAATTTTCAAAGTTAAGTCCCCCTATTCAAAATCCACATAAATTTTATCATTTTTAAGCAAATATTACAATAGTAAATAGTAAAAGGAATTTTAATTTTTAAGCAAAAATTTAAATTAATGTTTTGAACTTTGTTTTTTAATTGTTTTATGTTATAATTTCATTGCTTAATTAAAATTATAATTGATTTAAACAAACTAAATTTAATTTGTACTTGTTTAATTTAACTTATTTTATTACTATATATATTTAATTTGGAGGTTAATATGAAAAAAGCATTTTACCCAGGAAGTTTTGATCCATTTACAAATGGTCATTTACATGTAGTAAGAACAGCATGCAAACTTTTTGATAAAGTAATTATCGGTATTGGAACAAATATACAAAAAGAAAGAAGATTTTCAAATACTCTTATGAAAGAAGCAATTGAAAAAACTTTAAAAGAAAGAAAAATTACTAATGTAGAAGTAATTATATATGATGGATTATCTGTAGATGTTGCAAAAGAATTAGATTGTAATTTTATGGTTCGTGGTCTAAGAAATGATATGGATTATCAATATGAAGAAAATTTAGCACAAATTAATGAAGAAATATCTGGCTTAGATACAATCTATATACGTTCAGGATTCTTAGGATTTATTAGTTCTAGTATGGTTGTTGAATTACTTCAAAATAATAAGGATGTAAGTAAATATCTTCCAAAAGAAATATATATGGCTATAAAAGAAGATATATAAATAAAATAAAAAAAGAAACAAGTGAATTGCTTCATCTTGTTTCTTCATTTTTGGCTCCTCATGTTGGACTCGAACCAACGACCTATCGGTTAACAGCCGAGCGCTCTACCAACTGAGCTAATGAGGAATATAAACTGGCGACAACCTATTTTCTCAACAGGGTAACCCGTAAATATCGTCGGCACATTGGAGCTTGACTTCTGTGTTCGGGATGGGAACAGGTATTTCCTCCATGTCATAATCACCAGAAAATTTATTTCAATACAAACTACAATAACTTCTTAAAGTAATTTGTACGAATTAACTTGATTGTTGGTTTATTAAGTGTACTTTATTAGTATAATACTTTATTTAAAATTATGCAAGTACTTTTACTAATTTTTTTAATTTTTTTATAGCACACTCAAAAATACATAGAGAATAATTTAGGTTCATATATTTTAATTTGTGGTTAAGCCCTCGATTTATTAG
>CALXNM010000007.1 GCA_944389745.1 uncultured Clostridia bacterium
ATATATCCTAAAACAGCTTCAATCCACACATACATCTTTTTGTTTTCATATCCTTCAACAGGTATATCTACTCCCCAGTCTAAATCTCTTGTAACAGCTCTATCTACTAGACCTTGTTTTAAATATTTATTAGTTTCATTTCTTGCATTTACTCTCCATAAACCATCATTTTCTTTTACATATTCTTCTATATCTTTTTGGAATTTAGATAGTTCTAAGTATAAGTTTTTATTGTCTTTTAATACTGTTTTAGAGCCACATTCTAGGCATATTCCATCTCTCATATCTTCTATTGTTGGAACATATTGACAATTATCACATTGTTCTGCTTTTGTTTCTGCTCCACATTTTGGACAAGTAATTTGTAATTCTCTATCAGATAAGAATTTTTGACAATGTTCACAATATGCTTGTGGTTCTACTTTTTCGTATATATATCCGTTATCATATATTTTTCTAAACATTTTCATTACAGCTTGTTTATGAAATTCTGTATCTGTATTTGTGTATAAATCATATGAAAAATCAAAACTTTCTAGAGTTTTTTTGTCTCTTTCATGGTAATATTCTGCTATTTCTTTTGGATTCTTTTTTTCTTTTTTAGCTCTTTCTGTTATTGGAGTACCATGACAGTCTGTCCCAGATACAAACATTACATTATATCCTTTTGTTCTATAATATCTAGCTAGTACATCACCTGATATAAGGCCAGCAACATGACCTAAATGTAAATCACTATTTGCATATGGCCAT
This sequence comes from uncultured Clostridia bacterium, assembly GCA_944389745.1. Taxonomy (GTDB): domain Bacteria; phylum Bacillota; class Clostridia; order TANB77; family CAG-508; genus CALXVA01. The sequence goes on from CALXNM010000007.1 coordinate 754, forward strand.
GCTCCACCTATTAAAATGTTTTTACTCATATATGTATCACTTTCCTCTCTTACCCAAGTTTATTTTCTATTAATTTTGCTAGGCTCTCTGCTCTTTTCTTAATATATTCTTTATCTGTTCCTTCTATCATAACTCTTACTAGAGGTTCAGTTCCAGATGGTCTTATTAAGACTCTACCATTTCCTGAAAATTCTTCTTCTAATTTATCTATTTCTGCTTTTATTTCTGGGTCTTTTTCATAATCATATTTTTTATCACTTGAAACTTTTGCATTTACTAATACCTGTGGGTAAATTTTTATGATTTCACACGCTTTTGATGCAGAAATTTTTTTCTCAAGTAGGATTTTTGTTATCATTAAAGATGTTAAAATTCCATCTCCTGTTGGATTGTAATCAAGCATTATAATATGTCCAGATTGCTCTCCACCAAGGTTATATCCGTTTTCTAACATTCTCTCTAACACATATCTATCTCCAACCTTTGTTTCTTCAAAATTGATATTATTGTTTTCTGCATACTTTTTAAATCCTAAGTTACTCATTACAGTTGCAACTACAGTATCTTGTTTTAGCGCGCCCTTTTCTTTCATGTAATTTGATATGATTGCTAAGATTTTATCTCCGTCCATTTCATTTCCGTTTTCATCTACAGCTAAACATCTGTCTCCATCACCATCATATGCAATTCCTAAATTACATTTGTTTTCAACAACATATTTCTTTAATACATCTAAATGTGTTGAACCACAATTGTCATTTATGTTTGTTCCATTTGGTGTATTATTTAAAATATAGTGTTTTATTCCAAGTGCTGTAAATACTTTTTCAGCAACAACTGATGTGGCTCCATTTGCTGTATCTATAGCTACAACGAAATCAGACATATCTAAATTTTCAAAATCTTCTTCAAAGTTTTTCCTGAAAAAATATACATATTCGTCTATTAAATCTGTTCTAATTTCAGATACACCTATTTTATCATTAACAGCTGAAAAACTCGATAATTTATCTGAATCCATTACTTCTTCTATTTCTTCTTCAAGTTCATCTGGAATTTTCATTCCTTTATTACTAAAATATTTAACTCCATTAAATTCATATGTATTATGTGATGCAGAAATAACAACACTGGCATCTGCTTTTAATTTTTTTGTTAAATATGCAACACCTGGAGTTGGTAGTACTCCTAATATTTTTACATTAGCTCCATAGCTTAAAAATCCTGCAGTCATTGCACTTTCTATTAAAGTACCAGAAATACGTGTATCTCTTCCTATTAAAATTGTTGGTGTATGGTCTGTATGTTTAGCAAGTACATAGGCACCTGCTTTTGCTACTCTATACACTAAATCTGGTGATAATTCAGTATTAGCAATTCTTCTAATTCCATCTGTTCCAAAATATTTTCTCATAATCAATTTACCCCTTTTCCTAAACTTTACATTTTATTTGGCATTTGTATTCCTAATAATTTAGCTCCTGATTTTAATACTATATTCACACAATATGTTAAATATGCCCTAGCATTTTGTAAATTCTTATCATCAGTTATTATTTTGTTTTCATTATAGAAAGTACTAAATAGTTTAGCAACATTAACTAGATACTTAGTAATTATATATGGTTCATTTTTATCTGCAGATTGCATTATTATATTATTAAAATCATATAGTTCCTTTACTAATTTTACTGAAGCATCATCTGACAAAACATTTACGTCAACATCTTTTAAATCTGGTATTTTCCCAACCTTTTCTAAAACACTATTTGTACGAACATACATGTATTGAAGATATGGTCCTGTTTCCCCATTAAAATTTAGAGCTGTATTCCAGTCAAAGACTTGGTCTTTAATATTACTTGTTGATAAAGTATTAAACACAATTGCTCCTATTCCAACTTTTTTAGCTACTTCATCTTTATCTTCTAAATCTGGATTTTTTTCTTCAATAATTTCTTTTGCCTCTTCTATTGTTTTATTTAGCAAGTCTTCTATTTTTACAACATTTCCTAGTCTTGTAGACATTTTTCCTGATGGAAGACTTACCATTCCAAACGCAACATGCTTTAAACCATTAATATATTTTTCATCAACCAAATACTTAGCAACTGCAAACACTTGTTTAAAATGTAAATTTTGTTCATATGCTACTACATATAGGCATTTATCGAAATCATATGTTTTAGCTCTATATACAATTGCTGCTAAATCTCTAGTTGCATATATAGAAGATCCGTTTGTTTTTTGGATTATACATGGTGTCGAAATTCCCATATCTGATAAATCGACTATTTTTGCTCCTTCAGATTCTGTTACAACACCTTTGCTTTCAAGTGTTTTTATTATATAATCCATTTTATCTGCATAAAAAGCTTCTCCATTATACGAGTCAAATTTAACATCTAAAATATTATAAATTTTATTAAATTCTTGCATACTTAAGTCTTTAAACTTATTCCATAAATCTGTACAATATTTATCACCAGCTTCAAGAAGTCTAAAGTTTTCTCTACATTTTTCAAGAACAGTTTCATCCTTTTTACATAAATCATTTATTCTAACATACATATCAACCATTTTATTAATTGGATCAACGGTTAAATCATATTCGTTTCCCCACATTTTATATGCTTCTATCATTTTTCCAAATTGAGTTCCATAATCTCCTAAGTGGTTTACACCTATTGTATTATATCCTAAATATTTATATATTTTATATAATGCACTACCTATTAAAGTTGTTCTTAAATGTCCAATATGAAATGGTTTTGCAATATTAGGTGAAGAATATTCTACAACTATATTCTTTCCTTTTCCAATTTCACTACTTCCATACTGTTCTTTTTTATCATTAATTTCCTCAAAAACTGTTTTTATAACAGCGATAGGATTTATATAAAAGTTTAGATAACCATTAACTACCTCTACTTTTGATATAATGTTTTCATCTAATGTAATTTTCTCTTTTAATTCATTTGCTATCATTTGTGGAGCTTTCCTTAGCTCTTTTGCAAGCTTAAAACAAGGAAGTGAATAATCACCCATTTCTTTGTTTGATGGTATTTCTATATATGATTCTATCTCTTCAATGTTTGTTACTTTTTTTAATTTTTTTGCAATTTCATCCTTAAAGTCAATCATTTTATACAATCCTTTCTATTTTTCAATCTCCTAAATTAATACCTATATCTCTTGCTGTTTTTACAAGCTCATCATCCATTTTTATTTTTCTTATGTTACTTTCTGCTGTATTTCCTGATACAGCACCTATTACTTTATTGTTTCCTACTACATCTTCTAAAGGAACATAGTTTAATTTTCCATCTTTTATAACTGTTAGAACATTAAACTTTTCTTCTAATGCAAGGCTCATTGCTTTTGCTCCATATTTTGTAGATAATACTCTATCAAATGCTGTTGGAGAACCACCTCTTTGCATATAACCAAGTACTGTACATCTAGCTTCTAAACCTGTTAACTCTTCTAATTGTTTAGCTACAACTTCTCCTATTCCTCCAAGTTTAATATTATCTACACCTTCACCGTTATTTCTCATACCTCTTATTTGTATATCTCCGCCTAAAGGTTTTGCACCTTCTGAAACAACAACTATACTGAAAGATTTTCCTCTATTTTTTCTGTTTATTATTTTTCTAGCAGCACTATGAATATCAAAAGGAATCTCTGGTATTAAAGCAACATCAGCTCCACCTGCTATTGCAGATTCCAAAGCTATCCATCCTGCATATCTTCCCATAACCTCTAAGACCATTATTCTATGATGTGTTTCTCCTGTTGAATGAAGTCTATCTATAGCATCTGCTGCAACAGATACAGCAGTATTGTAACCGAATGTTATTTCAGTACAAGCAACATCATTATCTATTGTTTTTGGAACACCTATTACATTAATTCCTTTTAAAGATAAATCCCTTGCTGATTTTTGAGTAGCATCTCCACCTAATGTAAATAAACAATCTATTTCATCATCTTTTATGTTTTGAACACATTTATCAGATAAATCCTTATATACTGTTTGTCCATTTTCTTCTACTGGATAATGAAATACATTTGCATTAGTAGATGAACCTATTATAGAACCACCTTTTGGCAAAATTCCTACTGCATTATCTTTTGAACTAGTTCCAAGTTTAATAATATCATTTTTAAGTAAACCTCTATATCCATCTATGAATCCATAACATTCTATATTTTTATTTTCTGCTGTTTTTATTATAGCTCTAATAACAGCATTAAATCCCGAAACATCTCCACCATTAGCAAGTATAGCAACTTTCTTTAACATACTAATCTTCCTTTCTTTTGTTTAATTAAAACTTATATATACATATAATATTATACCAATAAATAAAAAAATTACAACAATTTGTTGTAACTTTTCTCTAATAATTCCGTATTTTCATGCATTTAGCCGTTTTAATCCTCCTTATTCATAATATGAATATCAGCAATATCCGCTTCCAACTCTCTTGTAATTATATTCTGTATTTGGGCAATCTCTGCTCTACTAGGTTCTTTACCTTTAACAATTACATTAATGCTATTCTTGTTTACGAATATAACTAAATCTTCGATTCCTTTTGTTTTAATTAAATTTTCTGCAATCATTATTCCATTTTGTTCATTATTAAGTTTTGTTATTTCTTGCTGTGCACTCTTTTTTTGTGCTTCACTTACATTTGTGTTATTTAATATTTTTTGATATGTTTCAATTGACTGTGAATATATTGTGTTTCGCTCTAACCTAGAATTTACAAAATAACTATCTTCATCTTCTGAAACTTCACTAGACACATCAACTGTTCCATCATCAACTTCTGCTACTATTTGATTAGTTGTGTCACTAGCTGTCGAATTATTGTTTGCCACATTATTGACTGGAACTTCATTTTCAGTATTTTCATTAGTTGATGTACCGTCATCTATTATGTTTTGGCTAATACTATTTTCATCTGCTATATTTGCACTTACTAGTTTTGCATCTCCTATGCTTGCCATTTCCTCTGAATCTGCCAAAGCTCCCGCTTCAACGCTATTTAAATAGCTACCATTATTTGAATAGCTTAAATACCCTGCCGTTATAATCATAAGACCTATAACAAAAATTATAACTTGATTTTTTTTTAAATTCATATGTAATTTACTCATAATTTTAATCACATTCCTTTCTTAAGGCATAATTGTTGGAATTATTTTCAACCTTCCTTTTAGTTAAAATTAATTTAAAGTCATTTTAAAAACTTGTATTCTATGAGTTGGTAGTCCTGTTACCGCTTCTACCGCTTGTATAATATTTGTCTTAACTTCTGCATTGTCCGCTCCTTCTGCAGTAATTATTGCACCTTCAATTTCTGGACTAGTCGTTTTTTGTGTTATTAATGTTTTACTACCATCACTTTCATCATATATAGCTTCTTTTTTAACATCTGTTTGTGTTACTTTTCTTGTACCACCTTCGCTATCTGTTTCTTCTGTATTTTCTTCTGAGCTTTCTTCATTATATACAGGAATAGTTGTTTCTGAACTTGCATATGTTATCATTACTTTTACTTTCCCCACTCCATTTATATTTGCTAATATATCTTCTAATTCATCTTTTATGCTCGTTGTATTATCATTGCTATTATTAACATCATTTTCTTGTGCAAGTTTTTTATTAGAATTAATTATCTGATTGTTATTTGTGGTATCTTCTTTACCATTCCATATGTAATTAATTATTACTAATGTGATTATTAATATAACTAAAAATACTGCTAAATTTTCTATTTTCTTTTTATTGTTAATTGGACCTTGCTCGTCTTGTTTATCTACACCTTCTATTTTCTTTTTATTAAGCATTGATTTTAATTTATCAAATTTATCTTTTAACATAGTTTTAAGTTGTATGATTATTTAATAAAACCATACTCTCCTTTCTTTAATTAATAGTTATATTGTCTTCTTTTACCTCATATACACTACTTAAATATTCTTTTAAACTTTTTATTTCTTTATTTGATAAATTGGTTTCTTTATCACTAGTTTTTGAATCTTCTTTATCTTGTGTACTTGTATTATTAATGTTTTCGCTATTAGAACTAATACTTACTTTTTCTACCTTTTCTACTTTACTTATGTTATCTTCTTTGGTGTTATTAGCATTATTATCTTCTTTGGTATTTTCATCATCATTAATTTTTTCAAGTTCCAAATTTATATTATTAATTGTATAAGTTTCATCATTAGAAACATTAAGTTCAATATTGTTTGCAACATATCCTTTTGCTTCTAATTTTGCTTTCATATCATCTTTTATTCCTGATATATACATGTCTCTTATGCTTTGTTCGTTATCTTCTACAATTGTATTATGTAGCTTTACATTATTTTTTGCTTCTTCTATGTATTCATCTAAATCTAATGTATCTGAAACTTGTAAGCTACCTCCTGTAAATTTTGTAATTACAGGCGAAACTATTGTGAATAATATGTATACTCCTATAACCATTTTTATGTATTTTTTACTATTCCCTGATGGAAGAATCATTTCTATTATTGTTCCAATTATTACAGCTACAATTATAGAACCTGCCCAATCGCTAATCCATTCAATCATCTTTCCTCCTTTTATTATTACCTATACATCATTCCACTGTTTGATATTTTTATAACTAGAGTTGTCCCAATAATGAACATTACAGATATACTACACATTACTCCTAGAAGCACTTTAAAAGTATCTCCCATCTGATCTAATAGCTTTATTATTTTTTCATCAGCAATTGGTTGACAAATAGCTGAGCCCAAATAATATATAGCCATCAGAGCCACCAGCTTTATAATAGGTATTATTGCTATTCCAAGAAGTATAATTATTCCTACAATTCCAGTTGCATTTTTTAAAATTGAACTACAACCTATTACAGTATCTACTGCGTCTCCAAGTATTTTTCCTACAACTGGAATAAAACTTGAAACTGCTGCTTTAGCTGTTTTAGCTGTAATTCCATCAACGCTACTGCTTAATGTACCTTCTATTGAAACTAATCCTACAAATATCGTTAATATTATCCCTAAAATCCAAATACTTCCGCTTTTAAAAAAGTTTGCTAATTTATTTATTTGTATTTTGTTTGATATATTCGATACTATTCCAAGTGATGTAGATACAAGAATCAAAGGAATAATTATACCTGTTATAAAGTTCCCCATAAAAGTTATTAAAAATAGCAAGATTGGTTGAATTAAGCTCGCACTGACTATACTTCCTGTTGTTATCATTAATGTTATTAATATTGGAATTAATAGGTTCATAAAATTTACTAGATTTTGTATTGAATCTTTTACTATGTCTACTATTTGAACAAAATTTGTCATAATTAATGTTACTATAAGTATGTATTGAACATAATATATTATTTGAGATATTCCTTTGTTTTCTAAACCATCTGATATAGCTCTTAATATACTATGTATTACAATAATTACTAAAATACTTCCAAGTACTGTAATTGAATCAAAAACTTCTCCGCCAACTGCATGTAATATATTTTTTAAAATATTTTCATTATCTATGTTTCCTGAAATTGCAGATGTAAATAATTCTCCTATATCCATGTCTTCGTATACATCTTTTGTATATGTATCAGCTTCATTTATAAAATCATCTATATTTAAATTTTCTTGTTGTGATTTTAATATTTCTTCTTCACTTGCAGAACTTTCAGTTTCTTTTGCATATATATTATTTTCTGGCAATATTAATATAATTAATAAAATAATTACAAATAATAAAATGACCCTTTTACTAAGTTTACAAAATTTTTTCATTATTTTTTTCATTTGCATACCTTTCAGTTTTATGGCAATACTTCTATAATAGTTTCAAGTAAACTAGAAATGATTGGAATTGACATTGCTACTATAATTACCTTTCCACCCATATCTACTTTATTTGCTATTGCACTTTCACCTGTATCTTTACAAATACTTACTGCAAATTCTGTTAAAAAAGCAATACCAGTTATTTTAATTAATAGTTTCAAAAATTCATTATTTACGGCTGTTTTATTTGATAATGCAGTAAGTAGATTTATAATCTCAGAAAGCTTGCCCATTACAAACATTAAAATAATAGCACCTGCAAGTAGAGAAACATACAATGTGAATTCAGGCTTGTACTGCCTTATTATTACAATAATTATTAAAGCAATTAGACCAACACCAATTATCTTAACAATATCCATTTACGGATTCCTTTCTATTAGTTTAATATCACACAATATATGTTTCGAATTTTTATAGTCCAAACATTGTTCTTACAGAATTAAATAATGTGCTTATTTCTTTTATAACTAGTGTTAGTACTATAACCAAACCTGCTAGTGTTGTCATCATTGCTTGGTCTTCTCTTCCAGCTCTTACTAATACTTGATGTAGAACTGCTACTAAAATTCCTATAGCTGCTATTTTAAATAATAAATCAATGTTCATTGTAGAAATTTCCTTTCATATAAATTTTTTATACTAATATAATTGCTATAGCTAAACCTAATACTCCTCCTAAAGTTTTGTATAGTTTCTCGTTTTTTTGTCTTTCTACTTCTGCTTGTTCTATTTGAGTGTCTAAAAAGTTCTGCACTAATTTTATTTCGCTTATTTGTCCTTCTACATCTGTTTTTCCAAGCATTCTTCCTAGTTTTTTTAGTATGTCTATATCTTCTCTTGTTAGATTATTGTATTGTTCATCTAAAGCCAAATCCCATGCTTCTCCAGCTGACCTTTCTTTCATGTCTTCAGCTGCTTTTATAAATATTCTGCCCATATTTCCATTTATGTTATTTCCTATCTCATTAAAACTTTCTGGAACCGATTCATATGTAAATCTTATTTTTGTTAAAAACATATTTAATCCATTTTTCATATCTTTTAGTTCGTCTACTCTTTCTGAGTATTTTTTGGCTATTATTTTTCCTGAATATAAACAAACTAAAAATATTAATAACAATATAAATAATTTTATAAATACCATTAAAATCTCCCCTTTTTAATTACTTTTCTTTTCATTTTCCAAAGCTTCATTCCATTTTCTATATTTGTCAAACTTTTACCACCTACTACTGACTGTATATAAGCTTTAAACTTCTGTCTTTTTCTATTAGTACTATTTTTTGTATAACCTTTAATTCAAATAGTTTTTTTAATATAGGATTTAATGTAATATCATTTAGCGAACTTCCATGTGCTGTAAAAAGGCCATTCACACCTGAGCATACTGCATAATTTATAGCTTCTATATCTTCTTTTGTTCCTATTTCGTCTGCAACTATTACTTTTGGATTCATTGAACGTATAAGCATTTTCAACCCAATATCTTTTGAAACATTATCTAAAATATCTGTTCTTTCTCCTAAATCGTTTTGTGGTATCCCTTTATACATTGCTGCAATTTCTCCTCTTTCATCAACCACTCCAACATTTATTCCTTTAAAACCTATATTTTCTATACCATTACTTATATTTCTTACAGTATCTCTTAGTATAGTGGTTTTTCCCCTTCCTGGTGGTGATAATATAACAGTGTTATAAACTGTATTTTCTCTTGTATTTAATATGTATTTTAATAGTTCTTTACTGCAGCCTAATATTTGTCTTGCTATTCTAAAGTTTAAACTAAATATATGTGATATGTTAATTACTTGTCCATCTTTACAAACTACATTACCAGTAATTCCTACTCTGTGACCACCTTTTATTGTAATAAATCCATTACATATTTGGTTTTGATATGTATATATTGAGTTATCACATATTTTTTGTAATATCTCTAAAACTTCTTTTGATGAAATTATATAATTTACTGTATACTCCTCTTGTCCAATTTTTAATAATATTTTTCTATTTGTACGTATACGAATTTCTTCTAAATACTCTAATTTACTACTATATTCTATTATTTTTTTCCTAAGTATATATGGAAAATATTCAAGTATCTCATTTATATTATTCATTTGTTTGTTTATCACCTTCTCCATCTTTGTGCCAAGGGGTCTGTCCCCATTGGCACATAAAAAAATACAACATATATATTAAATATATATGCTGTATTTTCTATTTTTAGAACTATTGTATAAATATTTTATAATTTTTTAATAATCCATTGGCTCAATACCGGTTGATAATATTGAATTTGTGCTTGTTGTTACACTATTAGTAGTTGTTTCTGTTGTTCCTGTACTTGCAGTTGCCCCTAAATCTGTTATATATATTGTTGTTATTTTATTTGATGTCTGATCATATCCAAATGAAACATTATATGTTGAAGTGGCTTGTAATGAAGCATTAACTGTATCTAAATATGTTCCATCAGTATTACTAATACTAACTTCAGAAACATTCACAATTGAATTACCTGCTGTTGTAAGTACTTGTATTTTTTCTGAATTATCTGTTGCTACTAAATTATGTTGTTTTACAGTATCTACTAATGTTTTCGCATTAGCACCAGTTATATTTCCTTCATATGATGTAAATTCTGCATTATATGCAGCTGTTTCTTGTTCGCTCATGCTTGTACTTGATAACTCATCTCCCATTGTTTGTACTTGGTCTAATGACGTAGCAGGTGCTGCTATCCACACAAACAATGGATTTATTCCATCTGTTGGGTAACCAATTTGTGTCATTTGATTTGTATTTAATTGTACTAAACTGCTTGCATATTGTATTAAGAATGGTAATAGTTGATTTGATGAATAATTATTTATTACAACTGTTGTTGAATCATTGAAGCCATCTATTACTACTTCATTACCGAATGTTACATTTTTATTAAATGTGTATGTTGTTGTTAAATAATTTGGATCTCCTACTGTTACAGTTATTGTTTCTTTTGGATTATTTGTATTTAAGTCTGCATATCCTAAATTAGTTGTAATATATGTTGTTCCATTATATGCACCAGTTATTGTATATGCTATATTAGAATCTGCTGAATTTGTTTGTTCTTTAGATATTTCAAATAATATGATGTCTGTATTATTAGTATTATCTGTAGCTACTGTAGATGTGTTAGTAGCACTATTACTGCTAACTTCTACTCCTGTAAGTTCTACAGCAAATTTCGTTGTAGCTTTTTTGCTTTCTGTAACTGTTAATTTAACGTTTCCACTCCATGTTTGTGCATCTATTTCGTTTTTATATGCTAATATATTTTCAGATGTTATTGTATTTGTTGTTTGTGTTGTTAATAATGATGATTGAGTACCAGTTAATAAATCTGATTGTACATTTTGTTCTAAGTTTAAATCGCCTTCTAACTCAGTGTATATACTATTTAATTTATCTATCATTGTTGTATCTGTACTTAATGTTTGTAACATTTGAGATAATATAGCTTTTACTTCTTCTGCTGATATGTTAAGTACATAACTTACAGTTCCATCATCATTTTTAATTTTTGTAAACTTGTCCTCTGTTATTCCATTAAACATTGGTGTAAGATATGTTTCATTAATATGAGTTTTTTCTTCATCTGATAAATTTAGAGATTCAATATCTGGCATTTCTAATTTATCAGGAACCCCTGTTACATCTGTTGCACCTAAAGATTGTAATAATCCTGGTAAGTTACTGTTATCTACAGCCACATAATTAGTTTCTGATATGCCATTTACTAATATTCCATATCTATCTCCATCCTGTTTAATTGTAAATGGGAAATTAACCGTATCTGTATAATTAACCACAAAATTTTCTTCAACTTTTTTGTTTGTCTTATCAACTTTTCCATTGAAAGTTATGTTTGTGTTGTTCGCATATCCAATAAGAGATTGTACTTCTTGTAATGTTGTATCTGCTGATGTATCAGCTATAATTTCTGAATTCGCAGATATTGTTCCATTACTTTCATATGCTACCATATTTTTCTTTGTTTCATAATCCTTTAAAGCTGTTGGAAAAAATTCATCTTCTGTTACGACTTGTGATGAATATTTTGCAAATAGTTCTTTGTCTGATTTAAATACATCTGTGCCTAAAAATAAGTATGTTAAAACTCCTGCTACGATAAGTAATACCACTAGTACTGATATTACAATTACTAACGTTTTTTTCTTCATTATTTTTCCCCCTTGTTTTAATTTTTCGTAAAACTTTATATTCTATATAAAGTTTTGTTTTTACTATATATTTAAATTTTAAAGTCAAAATAATTAAGACAAATTAATATACATGATGGATATCAGTAATATAATGTCAATATTGTTTAACTATATACATATTTTTGAAAAAAGCAGAATTTATATATTGATGCTATATAAACTCTGCTTTTTCCTAATATATATTTTTTATTTTCTTCTTTTGCTTTTGTGTACTTGTTATTTTATTTATTTTTCTAATTATTTCATTATAATATTTCTAAAGATTATTCTTCCCAGTTATGGTATACATTCATAACATCATCTAAATCTTCTAGATTGTCTATTAATCTTTGCATTTTTTCTCCATCTTTTTCGTCTAATTTTACATATGTAGATGGAACCATTTGAATTTCTGCTTGTAAAAACTCTAATCCTTTACTTTCTAAAGCTTCTCTTACTGCTGAAAAATCTTCTGGTAATGTAGTTATCTCATAGCATTCATCTGTTGCTTCAAAATCTTCTGCACCACTATCTAGAGCTAACATCATCATATCATCTTCTGATAAGTCTGTAGTTGTTTTATCAATTACTATTACTCCTTTTTTTGAGAACATATATGACACACAACCTGTAGTACCTAAATTTCCTCCAGATCTATCAAATGCATGTCTAACATCTGCTGCTGTTCTATTTTTATTATCTGTACTTGCTTCAACAATTACAGCAACTCCATTTACTCCATATCCTTCATATGTTATTTCCTCGTAGTTTTCGTTATTGCCTTCACCAGATGCTTTTTTTATTGCATTATTTATTGTATCATTAGGCATATTATTTGCCTTACATTTTGCTATTACATCTTTTAGTTTAGAATTACCGGCCGGATCAGGACCACCTTGCTTAACTGCTATTAATAATTCTCTTCCTAATTTTGTAAATATTTTTCCTCTTGCAGCATCTGCTTTACCTTTTTTTGCTTGAATATTATGCCATTTAGAATGTCCTGACATTTTTTACGCCTCCTTCTAATTTTTTTCTAAATAATTGATTTTTTATTTTATATATAAAAAACACCACAAATATTTTAACACATTTTTTTTGTTTTGTGTAGTATTTTTTACAAATATTGTTTGTTTTTTTGAGGTTGTTGAAACCGTGCAACGAAATAGTTACTCACTTCTTAATGCTAAAACAGGATCTTCTTTTGCAGCTTTTCTATCATCAAATCTTTTTCCTGTAAATACATTTACATCTGGATTTTTTAATTGTTCTTGTACTATCTTGCTATTATTTGCATTTTTAATTACATGTTCTGTTAAAGATGCTTGATAATATATTCCAGACATTAGCATAGTACTTGTTGCCCCTTCTTTTGGCTGTATAATTCCAACTATTTTTAAATCTTCTCCATTTTTTACTAGTTTCTTCATAATTTGCTTCACTACTTGTTCCCATAAGTATTGAGCTTATATCGACTCCCGAACTTTGTATTTGTAAAGGATATTCAGATAAAGTATCCTCTTCAACTGATTTAATATATGTATTTACACCATTTGATAATGATAATATAAGTGCTATTCCAATAATACCAATTGAACCTGCAAATGATGTTAAAATAGTTCTTCCTTTTTTAGTTCTTAAATTGTTAAATGAAAGTGATAAAGAAGTTAAGAAAGACATTGATGTTTTTCCTAGATTTTTGTGAACAGGCTGTTTATGTTTTTCTTTTTCTACTTCATATGGATTTGTATCAGAAAGTATTTTTCCATTGACCACCAGATAATTGGTTTGGTTTTTTATGAATTTGATTTGCAAGGCCAACTTTTTCTAGAGCTTTTATTGCTCTTTGTCTACGTTCATTTCTAGATACTCCAGAAATAGTAAGCGCTAATTCCACATTTGCTAAAATTGTTTGGTGTGGTATTAAATTATAGCTTTGGAAAACAAAACCTATTGTGTGATTACGGTAAGAATCCCAATCTCTATCTTTATATTTTTTTGTAGAAATACCATTAATTATTAAATCACCTTTATCATAACGGTCTAAACCACCTATAATATTTAAAAGTGTTGTTTTTCCAGAACCACTTGGTCCTAATATTGCTACAAATTCATTATCTCTTAAATTTAAACTTACTTTATCTAAGGCTTTTTGTACTAAATTACCTGTTTTATATTCTTTATAAACATCCTTTATCTGTAACATAACTTTCTCTCCTAGTTTGCATAATATTTTTATTGTAACATATATTTATGGACATTTGATGAATTTTTTATTTCACTTTTGGCATTTGTAATTATTTATACAGTTTAGCTCATTATTTAAATTTAAATTTATAATAATATGGCTGAATATCTCCTACTAAAGTGTCAAAATAAATAATATTTCCATCTATGAATAATAATATAATAACATATGACATTAAATAAAAACTCTCCAAATAGGCTTACAATATATTCTACAATTGATCCCACAATAAATCCACCAATAAATAACCTATTATACTATATATAATAAAATAAGCAAAAATTCTCCATATACTATATCCAAATATTTTTAGAGTTTCTTTATTTTTCTTTACTTCTTCAATTTGTTCCATATATTCTCCTTTTGAAAAAAAGTTCTATTTTTTGAAAGTATAACATTTTAAATAAACTTAAAATCAAATAACAAAATCTTTAAGTTTTTTGTTATTTCTTATACTAAACCTATTATACAAAAATCAGAACATATTGTTGTTCTTATCAATATGTTCTGATTTTTAATGTTATCTTGCTATTTTGTATGAGTAGCCTTCTCCAAACTCTATATTTTTTATATTAGGGTCTATATTATTTTCTTTCTTGAATTCTTCAAATATATCCCAATAAGTTCCTTTCTTAGCATTTTTCATATTAAATCCTAATTCTTTACTTGCTGTTATAGCATTTTTTTCATTCCCATGAATCTCCAAAAACACGCCAAAAGGCAATTCATCTAGGTTTAGTTCTACTTCATCATTATACTTCCATTTTAGTCTATATTTTTCCATTGTAAAAGTTTCATGAAGACCTATTTGCTCTAAAATATATTGTATCTTTTTGATGTCACTTACTTCCACTTCAATATCATTTCTTTTTAGGAAATTATCATTGTCATTAGTATTATTTAATTTTTCTTTTATAGATATAACATTTTTTATTCCGCTTCTAACTCTTATAAATTTTCCTTCATGTTCTAAGCTTGAATCTTTGTTATCATATCTAATTGTTTTTTCTTTATAGCCTCCTATTAATACAATACTTTTTTCTCGTAATAGATTAATAAAACTATTTACATTTTCTACTTTAAACTTAATCTCGTTACTTATATTTATCATTAAATTAAATTTCATTCCTTTCTTGCTATCTCAAAAGCACTTTATAAGGATTAAGATACTGTATTTTTAATTATTTTTAAAAATCTTAATATACATATTTCTAAAAAATTCCTTATCTTTAATATTTAATTCTTCTTTAGCAAAAATATTATTAAGAATCATTGAGTAATCTGATTCTACAATATTATTTTTATTTTTTGGATTAATTCCCAATATAATTGGCTTTCCACCTAAAGCTTCTACTTTTTTCTTTGCAATTTTCATAGTTTTTCCAGAATACATATTATCTATAATTAATACATTTTTGCCATTTAAATTTTTCTCAAATAATTTAAATGTTTTTCCCTTGTTTCTTTCTGCATGAATTTCCCAAAACATAATTTTATTTATATTGTTTTTATTAGTAAATGATGATAGATATTTAAAACATCCAAATGGTATAAATAGCATTACATCAATTTTTTCATCTATTTTGTCTAGATTATATATCTTGTCTACATTTGGATTATAGCAATTCATTTTTTTCATCAGCCAAATATTTTGATTTAATTCTTTATAAAAAAATTGTTCAGCAATACTTCTTTCACTTAATAATTGTTTATAGCGTTCAAGTATTTTAGGTTTTCCGATTTCTTTATTTACATTATCAATATATATTTTATATTTAGGATTATCAAGAAACTCTTCTAACATATCCATTTTTAATTTTTCAATTCTATCATCACTGCCTGCAATTCTTATTTCTGTATCAAGCACAGGACCATTAGAAATTAAATAATCAAAATCGCTATAATAAATGCCATCATTATCTATAATTCTATTTATAAATTTTTTTAAAGAATTATTTTCAATTAATTCATTTAAAAAATCGTAATAGGCCAAATTAATTATTGGATTATTGTATTGCATTACCTTTCTAAAATTTGTAATGTCTACAATACATTCTTCTGGCGGAATAACTCTAAAACCATCTGTATATTGATTATATTTCCATCCTTTTTCTTTAAGTATATTTACTTTCTCTATATTATCAGTATAATATACTACTCCACTTCTAGCATATTCAACATATGTTATATTTTTTGAAAAAATACTGTTCATTCTCACAACCCTTATTATTTATTCTTTTTTTAACATCTCTTCAATTTCGTCTCTTGCTTTTTCTGTATTCATTCCATTAAACTTGTCTGAATTTATCATAACACCATCACCGGTATATGCTTTTTCACCGTTTAATAAAATATCTAATGCAAATTTATTATTATTTACAGATATAAAATCTGATAATTCCTCTTTTGAAATCCATTTTACAACATGTTTCTTATTTTCATTTTCTGCTATACCAATATTTTTATCTGAATTTAATTTTCCAAATAAAATATCTAATGTTGCATATCTATTAACTCCTTTATAGCCTGCATAAAAATGGTTAATAAGTATAAATGGACTATGATGTGTAATATCTACATCTGTATATCCTGTTTCTTCTTTTACTTCTCTTAATGCTGCTTGCTCAGGTGTTTCTCCTTGTTCTATACCACCTAATACAAATGATTTACACACTCTTCCTTTACAATCAACACATAAATATTTATCTTCTGTAATATGTTTTATAACAGCAATTACACTATGTCTTTTTTGTGTTTCTTTATCATCTCTTACTGCTTCTTCACCAATACCATAGAAATATGGTGCAACCACTTGATTTATTTGTAAATGGTTTTTTGTTGCATATTCAAAATCTTCTTGATTATGTGCTGGAATAAAAAATCTATTTTCTTGTGAATGTATAATTGGAACTTTTTTATGAAGTACTTTTATATAAGCTTCTTTTTCTTCTGGAAATTCATTATAGTAAAGTCCTTCAATTCCATAAATAAGTTCAGGTCTCTCTAATTCAACTTTTATTTCGTTTTCTCCTATTTTTACATTAACCTCATTACTCACCATATTTTTATCCCCCTCGTTTTTTAAATATTGCCAATAAATTTCATTTACTAAACTGGATCTGCTACTTAAAGAACAAAAAATTGGTTTAAAATTATAATGTACATATAATTGTGCTAGTTCATTTGTAAATTCTAACACTTTATCAAATTCTGGTGTTTTCTTATTATAATATGGTGTACATTTTTTAGGTTGAAAAATACTATAATCGAATACAATTCCTTGTTTTGAAATTTTCTTTGCAAACATTAAAGTTGATTCATAATCATCCAATCCTAGAACAAAATTACTTCTAACTTTTCCTTTTCCAAATATTTGTAATGCTTCAATTAATTTATATAAAAACTGCTTATATGGCATTTTCCCTGGGCAAGTTTCAGTAAAGTTTTTCTCATCTACTACTTCTAAATTATACTGAACCTGATTAATTCCTAATTCTTTTATCTGTTTTAATCTCTCTAAAGTATCATGAGGTGCTATATTTAAATAATTATCATATTGTTTTAAATCAACATCTTTACTTATATATCTTATGGTTTCTTCTGCTACGTTCCATATTTCTGTATTCGTTGGTAAATTTCCAGCCATAAATAATATATGTATATGATCTAAGTTACTTTTTTCTATTACTCTTTTTAATGAATATGTAAGTACTTTTAAATATTCATCTTTGCTGGCATCCCACCATTTTTTCACATCAAAATTATAATCTTTTAAATTATTTAAAGTAGGTTTATAATATTCATCTTTCTCCTTTGGATGCAAATCGCAAAACTTACAAGCTTTGCCAGATATCCAATTATAACAACCTTCAAAAAATAAAATTGAAACTCTATCTACTCCTACAATATCTATGTAATCTCCTATAACAGCATTTCTAGAAGATATTTCTTTTGGAATTGGCTCTTTTAAAATAGGATTATTTTTTACTAAGGAAATTTTAATATCTTGTCTCTTCCCTTCAATCTCAATGTATAAGTTTTTATTATTATCCATTTTTAATTCTAGTGGAGATGTTTCAGAATATCTTAGTTTTACAATACTTTTTTTATTATCTTTTTCCATTATTATTTCTGATGGAATAATTGTTTCATCCGTAGATTCATCATAAACTTGGTATTCATGTTTAGTTGGTTTTACAACTCTCTTTTTTATTTTGTACTGCTGTATATTTTCTAATTTGTTAAATAAATTTATTGGATTAAATTTTACTCCATATTTAAGAATTAGTATTTTTAGTCTAACTATTAAATCATAATTATTATATTCTTCCATAAACACCTTCCCCTTTTATAATATATGATACATTATAGTCCTAATTGTTTTTTTAATCCAATACTTATTTTCTATAAACATTATAAATATTATTTATAACATAATTCTAATTCTTTTTTGATTTAATTAATTTCTCTAGATTTTCTTCAAACTTTATTCTGAAATCTTGGTCACTTTCAAGCTTTTCTTTAAAGATATCACCATATAATTTTTCTCTTTCATCTTTAATTTCGGCGGTTTGCAAGAATTCTTGTAACTCTTTTGCTGGTTCTTTGGCTTCTTGTAATTCAATCTCAACATAAGTTCCTAATAAATCAAGAACATCTATAAAAACAATTAAATTTCCATATTTTCTTACTTCTCTTTTTCTATTTAAATATAAATATGGTTTCATTCCTATTAAACTTAAAAATTGATATCCTTCACTAAAACTGTTTAAATCTATTTTAGCCTCGTTCCATTCATTTTCATTTACCTTTTTTTTGCATTGTAGATAAACTTGTTCATTATTTTCTCTAATCCTACATATAAAGCCATATTTCTCAAGTGAATTAAATCCATCCCATCCCATTACTAAATCAATGTTCTTCTTTTCTTCTTTTAAGGTGGTAAGGTTTACAATCTTTTCTATTGTTTGTTTATCATTTATCCTGTATCTAACTTCCTTTTCTAATTCCATATATCTTCCCCCTCTGCTAAGCAATCTTTTCCTAATAAATTATAAGCTTGATTTAGTTTATCCAATAATTTCTGTTCATCTTTTTCTTTTAATTCTTGTAATATATCTATTTCAGTATCTTTTAATCTACAAACTCTAATCTTTCCATCAGGTGTTATAAATAAATCATTATATTTATGACAAAATTCTCCTTTTTTCATGTCATTACATTTTAAGTTACAAAAACATCTTGCTAAGTATATTGTTGTATCTTCATTTTTATATTCTACTTTTCGTGTAAATACTCTTTTCTTTATAAAATTATTTTCCTTTAAAATTTTCTTTACTTTATCTATTTCATAAAGATAATCTTTTTGTTTTAAGAACAATTCAACAAATTTTATTTTTATTTTCAATCTTCTAGCTAAATCAATAAATTCATTAATATCTTTTTCATCTGTATTTATCCCTTTCATTAATGTTACATCTATTATAATGTCTAAATCTGGATAGTTTTCTCTTATTGTTTTTATAGAATCTAAAATATTATTTATATCAACATCTCGATTAATAATTTTTTTGTATTTTTCTTTATCTAAAGAATGAATTGATATATTTATCCTATTTAGATATTTACAAATAGATTCTTTTTGACTTAATAGATATCCATTTGTTGTAACACGTACACTGCATCCATTTTGATGTAAAGATTTAAAAATATCTTTAATATCGTCTCTTTCTAGAGGTTCTCCTCCTGAAAATCTAATTACATTTTTGTTATATTTTGAGTTATATACTTTAAATAAAAAAATAATATCATCTTTGTTTAACTTTTTTTCTTTTTTCTCATTAACTCCTTCTTTATGGCAAAAAAAGCAATTATACATACACTTCTGAGTTATAAGAATTCTTAATATTCCCTCATTCATTTTCCTATTTCCTCTTCTATAAATTTTTTTGCTGCATATGATATAAATTTATCTATATATGCTATTTCAATATCTATTTTTGGTAAATCTATTTCCAAATTTAATTTAAATAAATCTTTTTTCAATTCATCATTAAGTACATTTTCTATAATCCAACCTATTCCAATGCCTTTTTTTACTACATCTAAGGTCATTTCTGTAGTTGATATTTCCATTACAGTATTTAATTTAATATTCAACTTTTTAAAGTACGCATTTATTGCTCTTCTTGTTGATGTATTATTAGAAGGCAATATTAATGGCAAATTTTTTATTTGTCCTTTTTTTATAACATTTTTATATTTTTCTTTATATTTTTTTGAAGTAACTAATATGGTGTTTAAACTCATTAATTTTTTTGTATTCAAATCTTCATTATTTTTATTTATAGGATAACTATCTATTATAAAATCTAATCTATGTGTTTCAAGCATATAAACCATATCTGCTGTAGGTCTACTTTGAATAGAAAACAAAATATTAGGATATTTACTATGAAAATCTTTAACTTTTTGTGTTAAATAAAAATCTCCAATGTGCGTAGGTACCCCAATTTTAATGTTTCCAGTCATTAATTCTTTTGAATTTTTAACACTTTGCTCTCCTAGATAAATATACTCATAAGCGCTCTTTATATATCCAAACAATTCTTCACCTTCAGTTGTGAGTATTGCTCCTTTGGATGTTCTATAAAACAATTTAACTCCTAATTGTTCTTCTAATTTGCTTATATTGTAGCTTATAGCCGGTTGCGAAATGTATATATCTTCCGATGCTTTAGAAAAGCTTTTGTTTTGTGCTACAGCATAAAATGTTTTATATAGATTTAAATCTACATTTTGATTAAATTTACTCATTTAATTACTCCTTGATTTTACTTTTTATAGTTAACTTATTTAAGTTTATTAATTGATTTTAATATTTTGGATCTTTCTTAGTTTTCTGCATAATTTAATAAATTAATATCTAGTAGATGGCATCGCTGCCATCTACTAGTTTCTATCAGAAACCTAATAGAAATGCTTCACAAAACTCTGATTCTCAGGGTTCTGCATGCGTGACTTCCGAATCACTTCCATGATGGTAAGGATTTCGCCTGCCGCGCGGCCCAAGTCATCGTTGATTACAAGCCATTCGTACTGAAGAGCAAGCGGGACTTCCGCTTTGGCAAGGTCTAGCCTGCCCTTTCCACGGTTTCCCATCTGCTGCTTGAGTTTATCCAGATTAGGAGGCAGGATATAAATCAGGATGGCTTCAGGATATGCTTCCTTAATCTTCATGGCGCCGTTGGCGTTCAAATCAAAGAACACATCCTTGCCTAACTCCTCGATGTTTGAAATCTTTGGAGTACCGTAATAATTCCCATCATAGAGATCTGTCTCCAGAAAATATCCCTGCGCTTCCTTTTCCTTAAACTCTTCCACAGTGACATAGTCATAGTCGAAACCGGGAACTTCACCTGCCCTCTGCTGCCTTGTAGTCATCGACACATACCGTACGGTTCTGTCGCTCATCTTCGCAATCTTCTTGTAGATGCTTCCCTTGCCTGCACCACTGGGGCCAGACAACACAACAATCAGATTCTTCATTGTCAAAACCTCCTCAAACCTCCGTATGTTGGAATGATTGAAAATCACTCCTTTATTAGAACATATTTATATTTTACTACCTTTTTGCTATAAATGCAATTAAAAATTATTTATCGATGCTATAAGTAGTATTTATGTCTTTAATTTTAATTTGCCAATGTTAATACAAAAATAGAACATATTGCAAAAATCAACAATATGTTCTATTAAGATAAAAATTTAATACTCTGAAACCTCTTCAGGCATATTTTCATAAAGTGGTATTATAAAGTTTAAGTTTGATTCCACTGTTCCTGAAGCCTCATAAATTGCACGCATATTACTTGCTTCAGATTTTGGTGCTAATAAATTTTGCATATACTGATGAGTATATAATTCTCCATCTACATTTACAACATCAAATTTTTGTAGATATAAAGTGTTTTGTCCCACATTAATGTAATCCTCTTTAACAAAGCTGACTCCACCAATTAATGCCTTCTCAATAGAATCCCATCCTTGTTCATAGGCGTACTGTGCTGCATTTTCTATAATCTCTTTACTTGAATTACCTGTAGCATTTATATTAAATGGGTTATACACAACTACCCCATTATACTCATATCCTTTAGATAATGTTGTTCCACTTCTGCCCTGTTCTTGTATTAATCTTGAAGTTATAAAATACGGATCAACATTTGCATTTTCTCCTGCTTGTATTAAAGCTTGAGCTGTACTTTCTCCTGCCAAAAACGAATCTTCTGTAAGTGACATTATACCTTCTACTGTTTGAGCTCCCTCTGTGTATTTTAGCTCTACAAATTGAAATATATTATCTTCATTTATAATATTTCTTGGGTCCATTTGATAACTTATTGCTTTAGCTGAAGCACATAACCATGTTCCATTATCATATCTTTCATCTCCACACGCTTCACATCTCCAATCTTCTGGATATTCTGAAGAATCAGGAATTAAATTTAATGGATTTGTTCTATAATCTGAATGTCCTTCATTTGCAATTACAGTATTCCAATTAAGTTTTGTATAAAATAGTGTGAAAGTCCAATTTGGATGTAATTCTTGTAA
Source organism: uncultured Clostridia bacterium (assembly GCA_944389745.1). GTDB lineage: Bacteria > Bacillota > Clostridia > TANB77 > CAG-508 > CALXVA01. The sequence continues at coordinate 23,764 of CALXNM010000007.1, forward strand.
ATTATCAATTAGCTCTTTATAGCCCGGATATCTACTTTCGTCTAAATTTGTTCCATCATATATTTCATATTTTTGTTTTCTTTCTTCTCTTACAATTATTGAAAATAATGTAGTTACAAGAACTATAATTAGTAGAACTGCTAAAATATTCTTTACCATGTTTGGCATAGATTTTATAAAATACTTTACCGTTTTTGTTATTCTTGCTACAAAATTTATTATTTTAATTATTAAGTTTTTTATTATATCTTTTAAATTATTAAAATTATTCATATTCCTCATTATAACATAATTATAAATAATATGTGTTATTTTGCATATATTTCACATGAAATTTACAATTCATTTTCACTTAATTTAGCTCCTCTAATTTATATAATTCTTTTAATGGGATATTATTTTTAGTTGCAACTTCCCTTAAGCTCTCATATTCAGGATAAATATATGTTTCACCATTATTATTTACTTTTTTCACTCTAACCTTGCCCTAAAACTTCTCCACTACAATCATCTATATTTGTTTCCATTACAACAAAATTTTCATTTGGCTTTTCCATATCTCCTAAATATACTTTTAGGACATTTGGTATTTTTAAATCTTTATATCCAGCGCCCCAACCTATTTTTCTTATTACCATTGCAGGTAGAGTAGTAAAATCTTCTGCAAGTATTGTCATCTCCAATAATCTCAAGTAATGCTCCAAGTGTCATGTTTCCACTAATACCACTTGAACAATCAAAATATAAAGTTTTCATAATACCTCCTCGTAAACATATCATAACAATTATAGTTGTTTTATATGCTAAATTTATACCACTTAGAGTTTGCTCCAAGTCAATATGTTTTACAAATTTTTTTATGTTTTTTATATAGATAAATTGTGCCAAAGGGTTCAGTACACTGTCCCCAATGGCACAATTATCATTTAATACTTATCTTTATTTGGTACTTCACTTACAAACTCCCAAGTTTCACCATTATCATTAGAAATATATTTTGCTCTTGTTTTGCCTCCATTATATCCACCTTCATATCCTCCAGAAACAAGTACTGTTAATGTTCCATCATCCTCTCTTGTTGGCAAATAAAAATAATCATAACAATCTTCCCACTTCTTTCCTTCTGGATCTGATAATGTAAAATTACCTTCTGGGAAATCTATTTCTTCAAATGTTTTTCCAGAATCACGTGTTATTAATAATTTTGAGCTTGGGCAATAAATGCCATCAGGCTCTTCTAAAAAACCTAATCCATCTTCAAAAAACTCTATTTTACTAGGTGCTGATACTGTAATAGTGTTTATCTTAGTATATTTTGCTCCATTATTAGTTATTTTTCCAATAGTCCATTGTGATACTCCTGTGGCTGCTCCTGTTAATTCTACTACATATGTCTCATCTTTGTTTATAACTTTTTTATATACATAATTATCATCTGAATCATCTAATATATTTCCAGCAATTGTCTTATCACGTTCTCTTTCATAAATTGTGTTTTCCAAATCATTTATTTCATCATTTAATTGCTCTATATCTATATTTTCTTGTTTTACTCTCCATTTTGATATGTTAAACTCTTGCCAGCTAATATTGTTTGAATCATTTACAAGTTTTAATAATGTTTCTGTAATTTCTAATCTATCTGAAAAATCAATGTTACTGTCTTCTGATTTTTTGGATAAAATATCAAAACTATCTTCACTTGCAATATTTGATATATATTCATAATCAATAGCTCTTGTGCTATTAGTTTTATTTATATTGTAATTTATTATTATCTTTTCTATATTTATATAATTAACTGCGCAATATACGCATATCCAAATTACTAAACTCCATTTTAGGAAATCAAATTTATCATTAAAAATATATATGCTTATTGGTATAAAGGTTAAAATTTCTGTTATTAGTATTATATATACAAACATTCTTAAATAAGTTAAACCAAACTCCATTTGATACATATACATTCTATACATTGATGACATAGCTATTATAATTGTAAATATTACTAAAAACAAATTTAAAATTTTAATACTTTTTTCTTTATTTTCATTAAATTTATTTGATAGTAGTATTACTGCAAAATTAATAAATGAAACGAACATAAGTTGAAAGAATCCTGTTCTTGCATAATTTGCATAATTAAAGTCTGTGCCATTCATTTTAGCAAATAATGATTCTATTTGGATAAAACAGAAAACTAAATACACTACGTTTAACGCAATTAAAAGTAACTTTATTGTAAAAGCATATTTATTATTATTACTTTTTACCTCTTTTGTTTGATAAGTATATTCTTTTTTTAATTTTAAAATAAAACTTAAAATTAAAAAATATGCTATCACTATAATTATAATTCTAAATATTAAGCTAAATAAACTGCTTATATTTATAATACCAAATATACTTTTTCCTATTTCATCAAAAATATTAGCAAATATACTATCTGCAGAAGCAAGTAATCCTATAACCACACCTACAACTACAAAAACTACCAATAAAGAAATCACAATTTTCTTAATATTATCTTTATTTATTTTATCATTTACTTTAATATGCTCTTTTGCTTTTTTATTTGTATAATTTACACTCTCTTTAAGTCCTGTAAATGTATTTTTGAACAATTGTAATGAATTATTTAAATAATTTTTCAAATAATTTTTTGGATTAATTACTATTCCATACATTAATAGATTTAATAATATTATGATAAAAATATTACTAATATAAAAAGTTTTATTTGCAAATATAAAGTATGTACAACTTAGTAAAATTATTGGTAATAATAAAATAAATCCGTTCTTATTTTTTATTTTATCTTTTTTATTAAGAATATAAAATACTATTCCATTTCCTATAATAACAAATAACAACATTGAGATTCCTAGTGCTTTACCATAAAACAAAATAGATTGTAATATGGCAAGTATCAAGCTACCTACAATTTCCATAACATCCTCCGTTTTCTAATTTACTAACAAATAACATCATATTTTGCATTTATGCTATTTTTCATAATCTAATATATCCCCAGGTTTACAGTTTAAAACCTCGCATAGTTTTTCCAATGTTGAAAATCTTATTGCTTTGGCTTTGTTGTTTTTTAATATTGAAAGATTTGCAGGAGTTATGCCGATTTTTTCTGCAAGTTCTCCTGAAGACATTTTTCTTTTAGCAAGCATTACATCTACATTAACTATAATTGGCACTTTTCTTCTTCCCTTCTAACTTTAAATTGTAAAATCGTTCTCTTCTTTATATTCAATTGCTTTTAGGTATATATAATTTAAAATTTTAATACCAATTCCAAATATTAAAAAAGCAACTGCAAATACTAAAATTAAGGTTTTTAGTAAAAAATTACTTAAAAAATCCATTGAATTAAAATATTTAAAAAATATACTAACTCCTATAAAGCAAATTAAGTATAGAATACCTATAACAATTGACATTAACGAAATTTTACTTAAATACTTAGCATTATCTTTTTCGAATAACTTGTTTACTTTTAAATTTCTAAATATTTTAATAAATTGATAAATTATATATAATGCCACAATACCTGTAAGACTAAAAACTAACCCTATTGTCGTTTCTAAAACAATTCTAAGCGTATAGTTTTCTCTAACAGAAAAACTGTTAAATTGAAAAAACATGGAACCTGCGGTAACTCCCACTGTAATAATATCTATTATTACAATAATTAAAAATAAAATTTTTAAACCGATTTCCACTTTTGATGAAAGACTCTTTTCTCCTAAAACTTTCATTAAGCTATCTCCCTTCTTAAATAACATATTTTTGTGAATCTTATCTAATATGAAATTATATAAATATTTCTCTTTGTTGGCCAATAGTATATATTTAATTTGTTCGTTTGTCAATATCTTTTTATCGTTTTTCGATATTTTTTAATAATTTAAAAAAGTGGTGGATTAAGATATTTTCTTTTCCATCACTTTTTATAGGTTAATTACTTCCTAATTTTTCAGCTACCTTTACAAGTTCATCTCTAATTTTTATATGTTGTGGGCAAACTTCTTACTGGCTCCATTATAACTACTGGTTTACCATATTTTCTTGCCATTTCATAACAAGCTTTTGATTGTATTGCTGGGTTCTCCCAGTCTGCATAATTAATTTGAAGTTGTACAAATTCCATTTCAAGATGTTTTTGTAGTATTTCTTCTAACTCTTCTGGAGTAGAGTGGAAAGAAAATCCAAGCAGCATTTTTTGTAGCAAGCTGAAAGCTCTCTCTTGGATATCTTTCTACTAATGCTTGTCTTATAGTATGCCAAAGGGGTCTGTCCCCATTGGCATCTATTGACATATTAATCTACATTTATTAATTCATATTCTCTTGTACCAAATCCTAAATCTGCTGCTGCTTCTATTGTATGAACACCATTTTGTCTTTCTACTCTTTCTACAAAATGGTCTCTACCTGGATCATCAGAATTATATACTAAGTCTATACAAGCTTGGTCTATTGCTATTGGATCTGTGCTTGCTAAGATTCCTATATCTTTCATACATGGATCTTCTGCAACTGAACAACAATCGCAATCTACCGATAAATTACACATTACATTTATAAATACAATATTTTTTCCAAAATGATTAACTACACTTGAAGCGGCATCTGCCATTGATTCCAAGAATTTATTTTGCTCTGGTAAGTTATCCCATATTGTATATTGGTCTTTAGACCCTCCTGCTGAATGAATCCATGATTTTCCTTCTGATGAAGCACAACCTATAGATAATTGTTTTAATGCTCCACCATATCCTCCCATTGGATGTCCTTTAAAATGTGATAATACAAGCATTGAATCATATTTTTCAATATCTTTTCCTACATAATTTTCTTTTAAAATTTTTCCATTTGGTATGTTTAGTACTACATCTGGACCTTCTGCATCCATAATGTCTACATCAAAATATTTAGTCCAACCATGGTCTTCTATTAATTTTTTATGTTTTTCTGTTGTATTTCTTGCTCCACCATATGCAGCATTACATTCAACAACTGTTCCATTTACTTTTTCTACAATAGCTTTTACAAATTCAGGTATAATATAGTTTTGATTTCCTTGTTCTCCAGAGTGTAATTTAACAGCTACTTTTCCTGGTAAATTAACTCCTAATGTTTCATACATTTTTACAACACTCTCAGGTGTTATTTCTTTTGTAAAATATACTTTTGCTTTTTCCACAATACATCTTCCTTTCTTTTATAAATATAAAATTTTATTTTAATTATAAATTAAATATACCCAAACTTATATGTTTTAAATCTTTTCAGTAAAATCTTTTCTAATACCTGCTTCAATTTCATCATATAATTTTATTTTATAATTCAATCTATCTAATGTTTCATTTATACTTTTTTGTTTTGCTAAAAGTTTTTCTCTTTGTTCTTCAAGTAATTTTCTTCTTTCCTTTACAGTACCTTCACCTTGTCTGAATAGATTAACATATTTAATTAATATTTCAATTTCCATTCCAGCATCTCTCATACATTTTATGAATTCTATCCATCTACATGCTTCTTCATCGAAATCCCTTATTCCATTCTTAGTTCTAGGTACTTTAGGTAATAATCCGATTCTTTCATAGTATCTTATTGTATCTTGTGATAAATTATATTTTTTACTTACTTCAGATATTGTCATTTTGTTCTCATATCATGTTTTTTCATCAAATACTTCATAAAGATAAGAGAACTTTTTAGTATTCTCTTATCTTTTTTATGTACATTAATTAGTAATTCTTGTTGCTTCTTGTGTGTCTGTTTCGTCTGAAGGAATTGATGGAGTTGATGGTTCTGCAGAACCACCCTGTTCTCCTCCTCCAGTTTCTTCTTCAGGTGGAGTGGTTGTTCCTCCTCCAGTTGTAGTGTTTCCAGTTGTTCCACCACCGTCTGTACTAGGTGAGTCGTCATCTATAACCGGTTCATCTATTTCTGGTTCATCTTCTACTATGTTTTGTGGTTCATCTACAACTGTATTTGTTTCTGTATCTCTATTTTCATTAACATCTATTTGTGGTCTGTCTTCTTCGTCAACCGTATTTTCTACAATTGTATCTTTAGTTTGGTCTGTTGGGTCAAGCTCTAATTCTTCATCATCATTTATAATTACCTCTGGTTCATTTGAATCATCTGTACTACTGTTAGATGAAACTTCACTTCCAGAATGTTCGTTACATGCATTAGGTGCTGTTCCCCATAAGAAATATTCTTGATATGTATGTGGGCATCCTGTTCTTGCAGCCATTCCTGTTTCAGCACATATAGTTTTGATTGTAATCCAGCTTGGTTGTTCAAAGCTTTCTCCTTCTAATCCATTATGTATATTTCTCATTACATTTGCCCATATAATTCCTGCAGGGTTTTGATTGTTATAACGTATCGACTCGTTTTGATCAAATCCATACCATGTTACTGCTGTATAATATGGTGTAAATCCGCAAAGCCATTTATCATAGTTATCATCTGTTGTTCCTGTTTTTGCTGCAACATCCATTCCAGATATTCTACAATATGTTGCTGTACCATATGTTCCTTCAACTGGTTGTTTTAATAGTTCTTTTAATACAAATGCAACCTGTTCTGAGAAAACATTTTTTGTTTTTTGGTTTGCTTTTAGTATTGTCGTTCCTTTTGTACTTGTTACTGTAGTGTAGAAAGTTGGTTCTATATATACACCATCATTCGCAATAGTTGCATATGCACCTGCCATTTCAAGTGGTGTAATACCATTTTGTAATCCTCCTAATGCTAATGCCAAACTTTCATCTTCTGGTGTTAGAGATGTAATTCCCATATCTTTTAAATATGAAATTGATCTACTTGGAGAAATCTCTTCCATCATTTCAACAAATGGAACATTTTGAGATGACTCTACTGCTCTTCTAACAGTTATTTCACCTAGATAACCATCATTATTACCTGGTGCATAATTTCCACTAAAAGTTGTTTTTTCATCATTATATATTGTAGATGCTGTAAATTTTTTTCTATCTATTCCTGGTACTAATACAGCTATAGGTTTTATTGATGAACCCGTCTGTCTTTGACTTTGAGTTGCTCTATTTAATCCTCTAAAAGTATCTTTTTTGCCAAGTCCGCCGGTACAAGCTAGTACATTTCCTGTTTTGTGGTCTATTACTACCATTGCAGCTTGTGATGTACTTTCTCCATCAGATGAATATAGTATGTATTGACTTTTATTGAATTCATATTCCATATCATCTTGAATATCCGAATCTTGTGTACTGTGAATTGTTGAACCTGATAAATATAAATAATTTTTAGCAAAATCTTCTGTTACACCTTTTTCTTCAGCTAAATCTGATATTAATTGTGATATTAAAGCATCTGTATGGTATGAATAAATTACATTACCTGTTTCTACTTCTCCTTTATCAAAGTTTAGTCCAGAATTTACTTCTGCTGCTGCCTCATCATATTCACTTTGATTTATATATCCAAGCTCAAGCATTTTTTGTAGTACTGTAAGTGTTCTATTAGTAATAAGTTCTGTATTATCATCATCACCAAATGGATTATATGAATTTGGCATATTATTAATTCCTGCAAGATATGCACATTCTGCCAAAGATAAATCTGATACATCTTTGTCAAAATAATAGTGTGCACCTGCTTGAACTCCATAAATATTAGGTCCAACATATATAATATTTAGGTACATTTCAAGAATTTCTTCTTTAGTAAAATAGCTTTCAAGCAAATATGCCTTCCACCACTCTTTTACTTTACGAGTAACCGAATCTGTTGTATCTCCTGTTAGATTCTTTACCAATTGCTGAGTAATTGTACTTCCACCATATGATGAATTTCCAAAATGAATGATGTATGACCCTATTGCTGCAGCAGTTCTTTTAATATCAACACCATGATGTTTATAAAATCTTTCATCCTCTATAGACACATAAGCATTTACAAGATTATCTGGCATATCATTAAAATCCACTGCTATTTTCTTTTGCTCATTACCAAGCTCTGCTATAGTATTTCCATCTGTATCTACTACTATAGAATGTTTATTATTAAACATCGCTTCAGAAAGTTCTTTCCAATCGTGTGCAGAAATACCAAGAGCCACACCAAAAACAATTAGTGCAATTAATATTATAACAATAATTATTTTTTTAAGAATTTTTCTTTTAGGTTTGCCATTTCTGTTTTTTCTACTTTTTTTATTATCTATATTATCATCTAGTTCTGCATCCCTTTTACCTCGTCTGCTACTAGCTTTTCTTTGCCTTGCTTCTTCTCTTTCTCTTCTTTCTTTTTCCTGTTTCATTTTTAACACAGATTTAGGAATTTCCTCCTCTTGCATTCTCTTACTCTTTTTACTTCTTGGCACTATATCACTTCCTTTGATTTGTAATTTAAAATCTATAAAACGTTTTCCAAGTTTGATTGCTATTTTATTTTTTAATAAATCATATATATTTTATATCTAATATTAATTTTTATCAATAGAAAAACTTTAAGTAATTCTTACTATTTTCTTAAATATACATATATTTTAATTCCTTATACAATTATATACAAGAAATTAACATTACAAAAAGCTTACAAAATTGTAAGCTTAAAATTATATTTTTTTATTTAAAATATAATAATTATTTATCCTATTTTTTCAATATCAATTCTTGCATTAGGATATGTCACATCCTCTAAAGATAACCCTCCAAGTTGAAGTACATCTCCACTATTTAATCTCAATATAACTGTAGCAGTTAAAGTATATCTATTATTAACAATATCTTCTGAAAGAACAGGTCCTTCATTTAAAGTATTAGTTATTGACACATTATTTACTAAAAGTACACTATTAAAATTAAATCTTCCGCTCCCTTGATCCACACCTGTTAATCCATATGATATTTGATAAATACCATCTTCATTAATTAAAATTTCACTAGAACCTGTTGTATGTGATAAAGCTGTTCCTTCTAATATTTCATTTGTGCCAAAATTAATAATAACATTTCCCTCACTTGTATTATCTTCACCACTTGCTATAGCTACTAAAATATTTTTATTTAACTGCTGATTATTAATTGTTATAAATAACAATAAAGCTATAACTAGAAATATTAAAGCAAATATTGATATTATTTTTATTTTTTTGCATTTATTATGATTATTATAGTTACAACAATTCATAAAAATTCCTCCTATTATATAGTATGAATTTTTATGTTACTTTGCCATTTAATAAATTATTCCTCCACCATAGTCATATACATCTAGGCCTTTAAAATCAATAAGTTCAATATTTTTTTCTTTTAAATAATCTTTTATTATATCTTTACTCTCTAATTTATCAATATCTCCAAATAAAACAAATTTATTATCAAATGAAAGACTTGCTCCTCCAATAAATCCTCTCATGTATGATAAAGAGCTATCTTTTTTTAAAAGCCTTATATTATTTTCTTGTATGTATAAATTATCTATACTATTTTCTGTTAATATATTTGATATTTTTCTATCTGTTGTAATACAATATTTATTTTCAATAATTGCAATAGAACATTTAACATAGCCTTGTTTAACTATTATATCTGGTTTAATACTTTCATCAGTATATTTACTCCCTATAATTTTATCTCCAATCTGGCATACATTATATAATACATCATGAGGATAGTCTTTTTCAACTTTCTTATTTCCTATTATGAAGTCTTGTTGTATATATTTAGCATTTGGTGCAGTTATTATAGTTCCATTAATCTTAGCATAAAAAATATCACTATGACCTGATATTTCTTCGTATACATCATCAGATAAAGGAAGCTTTATTACATTAAAATATTTTGATAAATATTCATATTCTAAATCTCTTATTCTTGAATCAATTATTAAATTTTTCATTTTCTTTAATCCTTTCTACTTTTGCATATTATATCATATTTTAAAAAAATAAAGATAGAAGCGGATACAATAATTCCTTAATCTATCTTTATTTTTAAATTTATTAATTGGTTGAATTTTATAAACTTGCATTTTCACTAAGCAAAGCAGTTGCTGCAGTTGTATAAACAGTAGTGTATTCTGTTGTAATTTCTTTAACTGTTTGCTCTTCTTGTTCCATTAAGTTTCTACCTAAATGAGACATTCTTTTATCAAGTTTTTGTGTCATTTTGGCACAATCTCTTAATTCTTTCTTTACAGACTTCGGTATTTGTTTTTCATATTTGTAATTTATTTTATGCTCTAAGCTTGCCCAAAAGTCCATTGCCATTGTTCGTATTTGTATCTCTACTTTTACGTCAATTGTTCCTATAGACAAACTTACTGGAACTGAAACGATTAAGTGATAACTTGAATATCCATTTGGTTTTGGATTTGTAACATAATCTTTCTTTTTTAAAATCGTAATTCCTTGCATATTTTCTATCATATCAGCTATTTTAAAAATGTCTGGTATAAAAGAACATATTATGCGTATTCCAGCTATATCGTTGATTGTTTTTACTATGTTTTCATGTGTTGGTTCTAATCCTTTTTTCTTTAGTTTGTTACTTATACTTTGTTTACTTTTTATTCTACTACTTACATGTTCTATTGGATTATATTTATGTAATGTTTTAAATTCCTCATTTATTGTATCAATCTTTGTTTCTAATTGTTTTAGTGCTGCTGTATACACAAGTGTAAGTCTCTTATATTCCATATCTTCTTGCAGTTTATCTTCTTTAACTACTAAATCTCCTATGGCTAATCAACTCCCTTCGTATATATTTATACACTACCATTATGTCCATTATGTGTAATTTTATAGATATTTTGATGTTTTGTCAAATTAATTTTTTCTTAATGTTTTATAATATGTTTTTTAATTGATATAAATTAGTTATTTCATATTTAGTACTATATTTATCATTTACTTCATTATTATAGTTACACCAACAAGTATCTATATTATTATCTATTCCTCCTTTAATGTCTTTTTCTAAATCATCACCTATAAATAATATTTCATTGTTATCATTATTTATATTTGCCTTTTTTTCTAAGCCTATATAATATTCTTTATGTGGTTTCATAAAACCCACTTCATCTGCTGAAAAGATTGTATCCACATAATTTGTTATACCCAATTTATCTAATTTAACTTTTAGCGGAACTGATGGCCCATTTGTAGCAATAATTATTTTATATCCTTTTTCGTACAAATAACTAATTATATCTTTAGTACCATCTCTTGAAACAACATGTTCTTTCATTCCATCCATATAAATATTATTAACTTTAACCGCTTCTTCGTAACTAATTTCATTATTAAAGAATTTTAAAAATCTACTTGCTCTTATCCATTCTGTTTTCTTTTCCTTGTTATCCTCATATGGAGTTAATAATTTACCTGCTGCTCTATCTCTCCAAGTAGCTGTATCTATTCCATAGAATCTATCAAAATCTTCTTCAGTATATTTCTTATTCATATACTGCATTACAATCTTAAATGCTTCTTTTATATTTGCTTTATCATCTGTTAGTGTATCATCTAGATCAAATATTATTGTTTTATACATAATTATAATTTCTCCTTATTAAACTATAAAAATTATAAAACAATAGTTCGTAAAAGTCAATCTTTTATATTTAATATTAATTAATATTTTTCATGCTTACATCTTTTTCAAAAGTAGATACATTATATAAAAACATTACATCTGTGATACCATTTTCAGTTATATAATCTTCATAATCAAAATTTGTATATCTCGGATCTAAAAAATGTACTTCGCTATACTCTTTACATAAAAATTGTGACATTATATGAGCATAAGAATCTTTTATAACCAATAGTTTTTTATCATTATTTACTTTTGTTTTTATTACAGCTTTACTATTATTTCCATTTAGGAAATAGCTATATTTATCTTTAACTGATAGATATTCTTCATTGAAAAGACTATTTGTTGTTTCTTTGTCATAAATTGCTTCTTTAATATATGTATTTATTTCATTTTCATATACTGTTATTGTATCTTTTTCTTGTCCTAATATTTGAGCTTTTGAGTCAAAAGTTCCAAGAAATTCATTGGTTAAAGTTCTAACTTCAAACTCATTTATATCTATTATTTTCTTTCCTGTTTGCCTGCAAAACTCATTATATATAACAAATGCTCCATTACTGTTTATATGATGATCTGTTTTAAAATATAGTTCTATTTTTTTGTTTTCTTCTTTAAGCTTGTCTACTACATTTATATTTATACAATTATTAGTTCTGTTATACACTTCATTTATAGTATATTCTTGATCTGGTGGTATAACATTATCCGGTAATTTATCACTATTAATGTATATAGAATTTGGAATTAGTAAAAAATATGTTGGAATATTTTTTGCTTTCATTTTTTTAGCAAAAGTATCAATAACTTTTGCATTTTTATATGTATTATCAATATCTACATTATCTATTTTTTCAAATAAATATCCATCATTTCCAATATATACTCCATTGTTTTCTTTTTTATTTAATACGTTAACTTCCCACCAAGAATTTAGCTTTAAATAAAAATTTCTAAAAGCAAAATGATCATTTATATAATCATTCATAGAATTTAAATATTTTCCATCTATAAAACTTTCAAGTGAAAAACTTGGAACTGTAGCAAGCATTCTATTTTCTTCTTGCGAAAAAATCTGCTTTGGCCATATAAAATTCAATATAATAATTATTAACCATATACTTATAAAGATAATAAAAAATACTTTATTATTCATTTAAAAACTCCTTTAAAATCTAAAATATAAAAATGGATTAAAAGAATTATTTACAAGACTTGAAGTACTTATAATAACAATGAAAACTAAACCTATACTTATAATTGAAGAATATACTATTTTTAATTTTTTATTTTCTTCAACTTTTTTATAACTTTTTTTATTAACTATGTTTTTTAAATTATGCATTTTTCTTTTTATAATGTTTACAATAGGTATACTACAAATAATTCCAATTAATATAATTATCAAGTAATTTTGTAAATAATATATAGATTCTGAATTAATAATTGGCATATTATTTAACTTAAACATTGTGAATATATATTCTTTAACTTTATTTAAATCCTCAAAAGCAAATATTACCCAACTTATTAAAACAAGTACTATTGTGTATATATGCGAAATTATACTTGGAACCTTTTTTAATATCTTTAATAAAAATAATTTTTCGAAAATAAGTATAACACCAAAATATACTCCCCATAGAACAAAATTCCATGAAGCGCCATGCCAAGCTCCAGTTAATGCCCATACAACAAGTATGTTCCTAATTTGTAATATAATCCCTTTTCTATTTCCTCCTAATGGAATATATATATAATCTTTAAACCAACTTCCTAAAGTAATATGCCATCTTCTCCAAAATTCAGTTATATTTTTACTAATATATGGATAATTGAAATTCTCATCAAAATCCATTCCAAATATTTTTGCAAGACCAATTGCCATATCAGAATATCCACTAAAATCAAAGTATATTTGAAGAGCAAATGAAATAATTCCAATCCATGATAAAAGTACACTCATTTCATTAATATTTCCTGTTTCAATTAAATTCCACATTGCACCAATATTATTTGCAATAAGTACCTTTTTACCAAGTCCTATAATAAATCTTCTCATTCCTATAGAAAAATTATCTAAACTAATATTTTTATTTTCTAATTCTTCATCAACTGTTTCATATCTAACTATTGGTCCTGCTATTATTTGTGGAAATAAAGTAGTATATGTTAAATAATTATAAAAACTTTTTTCACATTTTACAGTTCCCCTATATACATCAATTATATATGATAATGATTGAAATGTATTAAATGATACTCCTATAGGGAGTGGAATGTTTAGAAGCGGTATGTTTAGGCCTGTTAATGTATTAATACTTGAAATTATGAAATCTGCATATTTAAAGAAAAATAATATTAAAAGATTAACTCCTATATCTATCCATAAATAGATTCTTTTTTTATTCTTATTATTCCAATTAGAATTAATCTTATTACCACACCAAAAATCCATTACAGCAAGTAAAAGCATTATTGGAATATATCTTATCTCTCCCCATGCAAAAAATATAAAACTGGCTATAATCATAACCAAGTTTTTATATTTTTTAGGTACAATAAAATATATTAATAACATTATTGGTAAAAATATATACAAAAATACTACACTACTGAATACCATTTCTTTCTCCTTTTATTTAAGCAAATAATTTTAGATCAAAATATCATTTGGTATCTCAAAATATTGGATTCCCATATATCCTGGTGCAATTTCATATTTTTGAAATACAATAACCACTCTTTTATTTGAAGAAATATAGAAATCATGATATTCATTTTCTATACCTGAAAATCCTCCCTCTTCTGCTGTAAAATACATATTATCTTCATTTTTTTCACTTTTTTCTTTTATTTGCTTTTTTATTTCTTTATCTATAATTTCTTTATAATTTTCTCCTAGAACATCTCTTAGATTTAATTCTTTTCCATTTTCTAAATCTATATTATAAAAGTATTGCTCCCCATATGCAGATGCCATACTCTCGGTTTTTGTAATAACAAATGATATTAATTTATTATCTTGATATGTAATCTCATAATCTACATTTATTTGAATAGGGCTATAATCATCCATAGTTCCACCAGTAGCTAAAACAGCATTTTTATATTCTTCTGCTCTATCTTTAGACTCTTGAACTACTTTATTAATTTTATTTAAAATTTCATAATTAACTCTATTTTCTAAATCAGTATTACCTGTATTTTCAATTCCAGGAATTTTTACACTTACTAATTCATTTTCTGTTTCATCAGTATATTCTCTTATTGTAAATACTTTTGCTATACTATCCAATATCGGAACATCTTCCATAGCTTTTGCAAAACTTTCATTAGTATTTAATAATATTACAAATAAAGCAAAACTTGTAGCAAATGCAGTTGTTAATCCTTTCATATATAATTTTCTTTTTTTATTTTTAACATTATTACTTTGATTAATAGTTCTATTTACAATATAGTTTAATTCTTCTGGTACTTCTATATTTTCGTAATCTTTTCGGGCCTTTCTCAGTATATTCATTTATAATCTACTCCTCTCAATCTCTTTTCTAATTTCTTTTATACCTTTATATAATCGTGATTTAACTGTACTAATATTAGTATTCGTTATTCTAGCAATCTCCTCTAGTTTTAAATTTTCAAAATATCTAAGAAATATTACAGTTTTAATTTTTTCATTTAGTTTTTCTATACTGCTATATATGTCCAAATTTTGGACTAATTTTTCTTCATGGCTAGAATATTTTGTGTTTTCAGATAATTCACACTCATATACTTTATTTTTTATAGCTTTCAATGATTCATTTATGAGTATTCTATAAAACCAAGTTTTTACAAATTCTTCATTTCTTAATTTTCCTATATTTTCTAAAGCTTTTGTAATCGCCTCTTGAACTACATCCAATGCCATTTCTTGGTTTTTTGTATAAACATATGCTATTTTATACAATTTATCTTGATTTTCTTTTATGTATTCTATTAAAACTTCTTTTGATTTTTGTCTCATCTCCTACTCCTACCTTTATATAATTTGATTTATTATTTCATCTACTTTTTCATTGTCATTTGATATGCACATTATAATATAGTTATTATATACTCTAAATATATTATTTTCTAATTTATAAACTTCTTTTGGTAAGTAACTTACAAAAATTTCTTTTCTTTCTTCAATTCTGTTATTAATCATTTCCTTAACTTCATTTAAATTTTCTTTTTCATTTACTTGTAATATTAATATTTCTTCACTTGTTGCTCCACTACCTTGATATGATACTATTTCTTTTATTAAGTTATCATTAAAGCCATATGCTTTATATACAATTTCTTTATCAACCTTTGCTATTTCATCTTGAAATACTCCACTTTCACTTATTTTCTTTCCTAATTCTTCTATATCTATTTCTATAATATTTTGTTTGTTATTAAAATTTATTGCTAAAAATATACATACTATTATTATTAAAGCTATTATTATAATTAAACTAATCCTTTTCATTTTATCTCCTATATTCTTTTCATTTATTTTTTTATATTATTCTTAAATCTTATGAATTGTTTTTTAAATATTCTAACCATTTTAAACAATAATCTCTATCGACATGAATTCCATCTGTACTAGCCTGGCTTGGTAAATATCCTTCATCATTCACAAGTGCTGATGCAACATCTAAATATTTAACATCTAATTCATTTGCTAGTTCTTTGATTAGATCATTATATTTTTTAATTCTATTATTGTTTATGTATTTATTGGTACTGTCAATTTCTTTAGTTACCGGTATTATTGATTGGACATAAATATTAATATTAGGTTTTATTTCTCTTATTTTCTCTATAAGTTCCTTGTATTTTAATTTAAATACTTCAGGATATGCCCATCCTAGTTCATTTACACCTAACATTATGTATACAGTATCTATATCTTTGTTTTTCATATCTTCTAATAAAGTTACTTTTTTTCCATCACTCGTTTTCACAAATTCCTTTTTTTTCGCACTATCTACCATTAACCCTATATATGAATAATCATTTATTTTAGTTAGTCCTGTATACATTATTAATCCTTGAGTTCTCGAATCACCTATAAATGCTACTTTATCATCAAATTTTACATCTTTTTTGTCGTTATTTATATTTACATTATTTAAATCTCTAATATCTGAAATCTTAATACTATTTTCTTCTTTTTCGATATTATTAGTAGTACTTAAACTATCATTTACAAATATTTCATTTTTTTCCACATTCTCATATACATTATTATTAATCATATCTTTACTATTAGAAACTTTATTTCCTATAATATTTCCTAGTACAATTAAAATAATTATTGGGATTACTGTTGAAATAAGCTTATTGCTATTTATCTTTTTTCTTTTTTTTCTAACATTTGAAGCCATATTATTTCTCCTTTATTTTTACTTACAATATATTAGATATTTTTAGTGTATAAAAAGTTTAAAATTTTTTTATTTTTTTATTTTTTTTAATTCAATTATCTAATTAATATATTGTAAATAAAAAAACTCCTATATTACAAATAATAATATAGAAGTTCATATGTTCTTTTGTTAAAATTCTTTTTCTAAAACTTTTTCTTCTAATTTTTTATTAGTATCTTGCAGTGTTTTTCAAGAGCTATAAGTAACTATTCTTTTATTTTAACTCCAATTAATCCTATTAAGTCAATTGCTTGGTATTCATTAATAATGGCTCCCTTAATATCATCAAGAGATACAACAATTCCATCAATAATAGAATTAGATAAATCAATATCTTTTAATTTTGTTTTAAATATCTGTGCCATAGTCAAATCCGCCTTATTAAAATATGTGTTTTTTAATACATCGTCTTCAAAATAACTATTTCTTAAAATAGTATTATCAAATAAAACATTATTTAATCTTGATAAAGAAAAATTACCATATGATGCATTTGTTTCTTTAAATACAACATTATTTTGAATACTATCAGTAAAATTACAACCTGATAGTTTACAATTATTAAATTCACATCTAATAAAAGAACTTGAAATGATGTGTTAGAAAAATTACAATTATCAAAAATAACATCCATAAAAGTAATCTTTTCTAATTTACTATTTAATATATTAGTCTTACAAAATTTAGCTACTTTGAAGTCTTTATCATATACTTCTAATTCTTCTATATTTTCATTCTCTATTATAGAATTTTCAATAGAATCATCTGTATGAATTTTATTTTTTAAACTATCTATTTTATCTAAACTGTTTATTTCAAAAAATATTTTCTGTGGTTTTTGTATATTCATTTTAATACTTATTTCCTTTTTATATAATCTAAATTTTCTAGTATCCAATTTCATAATTATTATCTATTATAATTTATATTCCAAATTCTTTAGCATATTTAACAACACCTTTTATCTCTTTATCTGTTTCATTTAGTTTAATAGCCATAAAATTTTCGTTTTCTACCTGAAAAGGTGGCATAATTCCATAATTAATAGCAGGAATATATCCAAACTTTGGATAATATTTTTCACTTCCTAAAACAATAGAATAATGATATCCTAATTTTTTTGCTATTCTATGTCCTTCTTTTATAAGTGCACCGCCAATACCTTTTCTTTGATATTCTGGTAAAATTCCAAGTGGTGCTAAAGCAATTTCATCTGACTCACCTATTTTTATTTTAGTAAATAATATATATCCTACAATTTTATTATCCTTCATTGCAACTAATGATAATTCTGGTATGAAATTATTACTTTTTCTTAAATTCTTCTGTTAAGTTTTTTTCTTCCAGCTTTTTATTAGTATCTTCCATTATAATTGCATAGATAATTGATACTATTGGTAATCCTACTATCATACCAATTATTCCAAATAAGCTTCCTCCTACTGTAATTGCAACTAATACCCAAATACTTGGAAGCCCAATATTTTTTCCTACTATATGTGGATATATTAAATTTCCTTCTATTTGTTGAAGAACAATTATAAATACTATAAATACAATTGCTTTAATTGGATCTACTGCAACTATTAACACAGCTCCTATAAATCCTCCTATAAAAGCTCCAACTATTGGAATAAATGCTGTTAGTGCTGTTAATGCTCCAATTGGTCCTGCATATGGTATTTGTAATATTAGCATTCCAACTGCACATAATACACCAAGTATTACAGCTTCTTTTGCTTGACCTGTTAAAAAGTTTCTAAAACTATCTCTAGCAAGTCTACTTACTTTTAAAACATAATCTGCTTTATCTTTACTTAATCTAGCATATACAAATTTCTTTGCTTGTATTTTTAATTCTTCTTTATTTGCTAATATATATACTGCAAACACTATAGCTATAAAGAAATTAACTATATTACTTATTAAACTAGATATTTGGTTTATTGTTACACTTAATACATCTTTTGAAATATTCATTATTCCATTTCTTAATGCTTCAGTATCAATATGTATGTTTTGTATATAATTATTTATTTCTGGGAATTGTTCTGTGATGTTAATTCCAAAATTCTTTAAATTTTCCAAATAAGTTGGAATATTACTAATTAAATTACCTATAACATCTACAAATTGAGGTATTATTAATGTCATTATAATCGCTATTACTGCAATAATAGTTAATATAGATAATAATATTGAAAATGTTCTTTTTGCACCTTTTTTCTTTTTTCTAGTAATATTTTTAGTATTATTTTTTAATTTGTTCTTTTCTTTACCATTTTGTTTTTTAGACTTAAAAACTTTATTCTCATAAAATGTCATAAAGATATTTAAAATAAAAGCTATTGCTAATCCCCATATAAATGGTGATAGAATCCCTAAAAATACTGTAAATACATTCCATAAAGGTTGTATATTTATAAGTGCTATAAGAAGTACTATTGCAACAACCACTATTTTAATAATTTGTTTTGTATTTTCCTTGTCTAATTTCATTACTCTCCTCCTTTTTGCTTGTGCCACCCGGGCCAGACCCCTTTGGCATTCCCTATTTTCTTAAACGCTCTCTTATTTTTACTATAATTTTTATAAATAAAACGATACCAATAATAATTATAATAAGTCCGCCAAGTATAGTAGATTGTAAAGTTACCACACCTGCCACAATAATGCCTAGCATTATTATTATAGGAATTAGTATCATTATAAGTCTAAACCATTTTGATGTATTTTTGTTTGGCATTGGTTCCACACTTCCATTTAATATTAAGTCTAATAACATATCAATTAATTTGTTCATTTGTTACTCCTTTATTTCCTATGATGCTTTCATAATATCATAAAATAACATAATCGGCAATCAATTTTCGCAATAAAAAAAGAAAGTAATTATTTAAAATTCTTTCTTTTTTAATATGCTATTGTTAAATCATATAAATAATATACATAATGTATGCAATTATCAATATAATTCCTCTTTTCCAATTTAATTCACTCTTTTTATTAATCGTTGCTAATAGTTGTAAAAAAATTGTTACAACTATTAAAAGTATAATCGAAATATTAAACTCTTTATCAAATACTAAAGGACTAACTATAGCGCCTAATCCTACTAACAAACATAAATTAATTATATTAGAGCCTGATATATTTCCTAACAATAAGTCTGTTTCGTTTTTTCTTGCTGATATAATACCAGTTATAATCTCTGGTAGTGATGTTCCAATAGCAACTATTGTCATTCCTATAAAGCTTTCTGATAACCCTAAACTATTTGCAATTAATACAGAATTATCAACAACAAAATCTGCTCCAAATTTTAATCCTAAAATTCCCAAAACTATATATATAATAATTGTAATTACAGAATAATTTTCTTTTGATTTTACTTCATTTATTATTTCTTCATCTATTTTCTCATTATGCAGTTTTCTTTCTTCATATATTGAATAGATAACATATAGTACTGTGCATAAAAGTAAAATAATACCTTGCCATCTATTAATTATATGAACATCCCCAAGTTTTTCTGTGTTTCCTAGGAATAGTAATAATGCCATTGCTATTACTTCAATTGGAAGATGTCTTTTCAATATTCTCTTATCGAATTTAATTGGCCTAACTAAGCTTGTAATCCCAATCACAAATAAAAAATTACAAACACAACTTCCTATTGCATTACCAATAATTAAGTCTGAATGTCCATCCATTGCAGATGTAACTGTAATAAAAATTTCTGGAAGTGATGTTCCGACAGCAATTATAGTTAAGCCTATAAGCATCTCTGATAGACCAAATCTTTTTGCTATACTAATTGCAGCTTTTACTAATAAATCTGAACCCTTTATTAAAAATACAAATCCTATTATAATTAATAGTATCTCTAAGCCCAAAACATCACTCCTTTCTTTTGCTAAAAATATAATATTTTGATTTACCTCATTTTGTATTTTTTCCAAATATTTCTTTATTATACTTTTTTTGTGCCAAAGGGGGCTATCCCCTTTGGCACAATAGCATTTAATTATTTTTATCTCTATATATTTTTATCATATCTTTTAAAGTCATTTTTGTTCCATAATTTAATATTGCATTTGAGTATATTTTTATTGCTACTTTAGCTATTATTAATATTGTTACTATTAATATGGCTAATGATATAGCTACTTCTCCTCCGCTTGCTATTCCCATCATTACTCTAAATGGCATACAGAAAGGTGATGATATTGGAAATATTGCTGCAAATAAGTTTAGGTCACTTGTTGGGTTCATCATTGTAAAATATGATAAATAGAATCCTATTACAGCTAATATTGCAACTGGTGTATTTGCTGATTGTATATCTTCTGGTTTTCCAACTGTTGAACCTGTAAGTGCATATAAAAGTGCATAAGTACTATAACCTAGTATAAAGTATACAATTGTAATAATTGCTAAGTACGGTGTCATCATTGACATATCCAATATTGATTCTAATAATCCTGGTTCTAAGAATGTTTTTGCTGATATTAATGCTACTGCTACAAATACACATACTTGTAATAAGCCTACAATTCCTATTCCTATTGTTTTTCCAAGTACAATAGTTTTTGGAGATGTAGATGTTACTAAAGTTTCCATTATTTTTGATGTTTTCTCTGTTGTTATAGAACTTGATACTTGATATGCACAGAAATATATTGCATAAAATAGTACTATTGATAGCATAAGCATTGCAAATACATTACCATTTACTTTTTGTTCTTCTGTTTGTTCAATACTATATTCAAAATTTGGTGTTAAACTTTGCAATTGCTCGTCTGTTAATCCAAGTTTTGATATTTGTAAATTTGTATAAATTTTACTAATTCCATCTAGTAATGTTTGTGGCATACTAGCCATCATAGTCATATCTTTTACTATGTATCTTAGTTTGTATGTTTCATTATTTTTTTCAACTAAAATTGCTTCATCTATCTCATCATTATCAATTTTTTCTTTTATATCATCAAAAGTTAAATTATCATTTATAGTACTTACTTCATAACCTAAGTCCATGTTGGTAAGTTGATCTAAACTTCCTTCAAATAAATTTGTACTATCTACAACTAGTAATCTATCATTTCCACTACTAGAAGAATCTCCTGAAAATTGTTTTAATAAATTTGGTATATTAAACCCTATTACAATAATTAGTATAATAATTATTGATGATATAATAAATGATTTTCTTTTTACCATATCTTTTATGGTAAATGCCATTACTGTTTTTAAATTCTTCATTATTATTCACCCACCTTTTCTATAAAAATATCATTCAAGCTAGGCTTCTTAATTTCAAACTTATCTACTAATATTTTGTTTTCAACTAAAGCCTTTAATAATTGGTGAGCGTTTTCTTCAGAGTCTATCTTTATTGAGTACTCATTGTTTTTTGAAAATTCAATGTTCATATTATATTCTTTTATATATTTATCTATATTTTTATCAGTTATTATTTCTAACCTATTAGCATTATAACCTTCTTTTATTTCTTTAAGATTTCCTTTTAAAACTGTTTTACCTTTATTTAGTATTAATATGTCTTTACAAAACTCTTCTATAGATGCCATTTGATGGCTTGACATAATTATGTATTTTCCTTGGTTAACTAATTCTATAATTACATTTTTCAAAATTTCTGTATTTACTGGATCTAATCCACTAAAAGGTTCATCAAGTACTATTAATTCTGGATTATGAATAATTGCTGTCATAAATTGAATTTTTTGTTGATTACCTTTTGATAATTTTTCTGCAGGCATTGGTAAATATTCATCTACCTTTAATACTTTTGCCCATTTATTTATTTCTTTGGTAGCATCTGCCTTATTCATTCCTTTTAAATTTGCAAAATACATTAATTGGTCTTGTATTTTTGTTTTAGGATACACTCCTCTTTCTTCTGGTAAATAGCCAAAATTCACTGTTCTTCTTTCTACATGTTTACCATTCCAAGTAATTTCTCCTGAATCTTTTTTAATAATTCCAAGTAACATTCTTATTGTTGTAGTTTTTCCAGCGCCATTTGTTCCAAGTAATCCAAATACTCCTGGTTCATTTACTTCAAAAGAAATATTATCCACTGCTTGTTTTCCCACAAATGTTTTTGAAACATTTTCTAATTTTAGTCCCATTTTTAACCCCTTTCATTTTTTATTTAATACCACCAATATATTACCATATGTTATTTATAAAGGGAAGAGATAAATTATTAATTTTTTATTAACCAAAATAAAGTTTAATAAGATAACAAATGTTTCAAAATTTAGCTCAAAAAATACACCTTCAAAGTTAGATTTTAGTCTAACTTTTTGGGTGCATTTCTTTATCATTATATTTAATTTATTTTATACTATCTGTCCAAGAGTTTATATCTGAATCTGATGGATTAGAACTAAAACGTTGTCCTTCTAGCCAATTTCCTGTGCCAGCTTCTTCTGCAAGTAATTCTCCACTTTGTCCTAAACCTGATGATGAAGATGTACAGAATGGTATAACTGTTTTTCCTGTAAAATCATTTGCTTTAACAAAAGTATCAACTGGCCATGCTGCAATACCCCACCATATTGGATATCCTATTAATACAGTATCATATTCATCCCAATTATCTACTGTAATAGATGTAAGTTCAACATTTCTTAAAGATTCATCTTCATACTCCCTTGATACTCTTGAATTACTATCTGTCCAGTCTAAATCTTCAGAACTATATTCATTTACTGGAACAATTTCCAAAACATCTGCACCTAAATTATTTGCAATTTTATTTGCAACCTCTTCTGTATGTCCTTGTGCAGAATAATAAACAACTAAAGTTTTTCCTCCTGATGTAGTATTGTTGTCTGTTAAATTATTGTCTTCTGGCATAGCTGTATTTGTAGCTTGATTATTCTCTTCTGTTTGGCTTGCTAACTCCTCTTGATTAACATTATTAGTTCCATTTTCATTCGAATTTTGACTCATAAAATATGCAACGACTCCTATTATCACAATTAAAATGATAACAACAATTAAAGCTATAACTTTTTTATTCATATTTTTCTTTCCTCCTTATTTAATTTTTATTATTTTATTATTTGGAGTTTACTCCAAGTCAAGTACCTTTTTAAAATTTTTTGAATCAATTTTTATAATAGAAAATGAATCTCTCCTATAAGAAAAAACAAGTAACTAATAATTACTTGTTTTTTCTCTATTCTTTAACTTTATTATATTTATATTATTTTGCATTATCTATAGTTACACTTGCCTCATCATCTTTTATAGTTTCATTTATTGTCAAATTTTCTTTATCTAAATTTGTTTTATCTGCCTCTAATGTTTGTTTTGTACCATTATTCTCTGTCTCATATTTCACTATTGTGTGATTATTTGAATCTGTATATGTTTTTCCTTCAACTTCATTTTCAGTTCCATCGTCTTTTACCAATACTACTTTTATTGTATTTTTTATATTATTTGCTAATTCACCATTTGTAGCTGCATTTACAGTAAAAAATCCTCCTGCAAGCATAATAACTGCAACAGCTGCAATTGATATAATTTGTTTCTTTTTATTCAATTTCATTTTTTCCTCACCTTCCAAATTAGATATAACTATTCTGTTTCTTACCCTTTCAATTATTTTTTTATTTAAATTATTATCCCCCATAGTTATACCCTCTTTCTTTTAAATCTTTTTTTATAAACTTTCTAGTTCTATACAATATTATCTTTACTTTTGCCTCTGAAATTTTTAATGTTTTAGAGATATCTTTAATTTTCTTTTGATTGTAGTAAAACATCATAAATACTTGTTTATCAATATCTCTCATATTAGATAAAGAGTCTGCTATTATTCTGGATTTATATTCATTTTCCGCTAAATCTTCAATATTAATGTTAAGAGAAATATCATTTTTGTATAATTCTATATTTTCAATATTTATCCTGTACTCTTTTCTATATTTCTTTTTAATCAAATTTCTTGTAATTCCAATTAAATATGGTTTTACTGCAGTACCGTTATCCAATTTCTTATAATTCTTCCAAAATATTATAAATACATCTGACAATATTTCTTCTATATCTGCTTCATTTGAGATACTTTTCTTTAATATTTTATAAATATATGAATTATAGCAATTAATAACTTTTTCTATATCTAATATTCCATCATTTTCAAAGTATTCTACTGTCTCTTTTTCCAATTTAGATCTAAACTCCTTATTAAAAGTACTTTCACTTTTATAATTCCATTATATCAAAAAAGGTTACATCATTTTTATAAAAAAATAAGTGGTTTTCAATAACCACTTATTTTATATCTCTATTTTTCATTTTCCTTATTTTCCAATAAATAAATTCCAGTACAAGCCAAACCAATACCAAGCATTATTATAGATGACTTAACATCTATTTCACCTAAAATGTTTAGCACAACTACTGCAATACCCATTGCCATAGCTACAGCTTTTAAAACCAAATTAAATATATCTTTTACTTTAGAATTTGTATCTTCTTGTTTTTTTGCTTTCAAAAGTTCTTCAACAGATACACCTAAAACATCTGCAAGTTTTGATATTGTATTTACATCTGGGCAAGATAAATCTCGTTCCCATTTTGAAACAGCTTTATCAGTAACATTCATTTTTTCAGCCAATTCATTTTGTGTCATACCTTTTGCTTTTCTTAAAGAGCTAATTGTCTCTCCTATACTTTTCATACTTTTTTCCTCCTTGTATTTTTGCATTTGACATTATTAAAAATGTTTTTTCTTGTTGTTTAAAATGTTACTATAACTTGCTTATAAAGTAAACCGATAATCAGTTTAATTTCCTCTACCATTAGTTTAGTTGTAGTAGAGCTACTTTTTTCACTTATATTTATATCATGCCAAACATGCTTTTGCAAGTATCTTTGTGTTTTATTTAAGTAAAAAAGAGATTAGAATTATTATCTAATCTCTTTTTATTGTTTTTAATTGTTTTTCTCTTTTTTGCTATTATTTTTTACAATTACTTTTCTTAAAACAACTAATGCTATTATAGCAACTGCAATTATTGCAACAACTATTATTGCTCCATTTGCTTGTGGTTTTGTTTCCTCTTTTGCATCATATCCATATACTCCTTCTAGCCCATTTTCTTTTATCTTTTCTGTCTCTGATACTGGATTTTCGTCATCTCCATTTAGTATTTCATCTTCACTATACACTTCATATTCTCCTGTATTTCCATTGTATACTGTAATGTAGCTGTTGCCTGTAGTTATACTTGTGTTAGTATTTGAACTTACATTTTCAGAGCTAGAGTTTCCGCTTGAATTATTTGTATTGTTAGTGCTGATGCTATTATTTGATATCTCTTGCATTGCTTCTTCTACTGGTAATTTAGCAAGTTTTGCTTCTAATTCTTTACTCTTTGCATATTCTTGACCCCTATCTTCATAATCGCTCCATATATTAGAGAAACTTCTTGTTAAATAATTAACTAATCCTTCATCTGCTTTTTCGTCGTTTTCATAAACCACATTTCCTGTTACGTAATTAAATACTATTACTTTGCCAGTATTGTACAATACCATCATTTCAGGACTTTCTACATCTGTATTTTGTACTATTTGCCTAATATTACTTCTTAAGAAGTTGTCTGGATATTGTAGCCTTTCTTTTAAGTCTATTAACTCTCCATTTGATGTTAGTATTGTCTGATATTCTTTATCGTTGTAATTATCTATTATGCTGTTGCCTATTTTTATATCTATGCTGTTTGATAATGCTGATAACTCACCATTTCTTACATTGTAAATTTGTGATTTTGCGTTGCTATTTACTGTGCTGTAAGTTCCATAAACTTCTATGTTGTTTTCTTTGTAGTTGTATGTGTGAAGTGGTTTTGTTGTTTCTTCTAAACTTGTTGTAACCGCTTCTCCAGCATTTCCACTTGTTATTTGTTTTGTTGCAATATCTAAAATTTGTCCATTTCTATTTAGTGCATAACCACCATATACATTTACATATTCTCCTTGTTGTAATTCTCCATTAATGTATAAGTTTGTACCTAATAAGTATGCGTTGTTTGCTCCAACAAGGCTTGCTTCACTTCTTACATCATCTGGATTTATAGTAATTGTTTCTTCATTTGTGCCATTTGTTAGCTTTATTTCTAATGTGTCTTGATAGTTGTATTTGAATGTATATGTTTTCTTAGATAAATCTACTGTTTCTTTTTCTTCTCCGTTTACGTAGTAAGTAAAGCTTACTCCTTTTGGAATATCACTAAAGTCTATGTTTATTTCATCTACCGATGTTGGATACACTTTATAAATTGGTAGTGCTTCTACACTTTGTGTTGATATTCCATTTTCGTCTGCTATATTGTTTGTATTAGTTCCTACTTCATTAGCATTATTATCAATCTCATCACCGACACTTAATGAATTTATTGATGTGATTTCCGGGTCAGTTGGCAAGTCTACACCCGCCTGAAATTCTGGCATATATAAATATGAATCTTTTAGTTTCGGATATTTTCCTTCTTGCAATGAATCACAATTCCAAAAAGTCGTACTTAATCCAATTGTGTTAAAGTAAGTACTTTGTGTATCTAAGTCACTTCTTATCAAATACTGGTCGTCATCTATATTATCATTTGTTGCATATACATAATTTCCGTTTAAAGTGCTATATCTATACACATATGTTCTGGTTAGATAATCGTTTTCATCTGGTCGTCCTCCTATTAAAAGTGAGCCTGTAGAAGTGTTATTGCTTGTCACATCTGCATCTATGTAGTTGTTATAGTAGTATGACCTATCTCTATATATTTCAGAAGTTATATCGCCAATTAAACCTCCTGCTTTTGTTGGTGCTGACACCGAACTATCTATCACCATCGTTCTATATATTTGAATAGTATTAACTGTTGGTGTCATATATGTATTATCCATATAGCCAATTATTCCACCTGCAGTATTATTCTCCGCTATCACGTCTGCATCTACATATAAATCACGCATAGTTATCCACGATGAGTTTCCAATTAATCCCGCAACATTTGAGCCTCCATTTACAGTTGTGTAAGAAACTTCTCCTTCACATAAACTGTTTCTGTTGGTACTATTTCCTAATGCTCCACCAACATTTTTTCCGTTACTATTTATTGTAAAATTATCTACTTGAAAATGAGTAATGGCGAACCACGTTCCACCCCCAGCTAATCCCCCAATGTATGACGAATTAACTGATGTAGTATTGATCACCGTATCAGTAACTGACCAATACTCATTTTCCCCACCATTCATATATCCAGTTATACCTCCGATATTATTTCCTGAACCAGTTATTTCACAATAATTTGTATGAAGGAACATTCGAGAATTAGTACGTTCATTTGAGGTAAGTTGACCAAAAATACCACCAACCTCATAACCTCCAGACACATGTGTGTTCTCAACTTCAAAATAAGTAAAAGTTCCATAACTACCAATACCAATGATTCCAGCTACATAATCTACTCCAGTTACATTAGAATTGTTAAGATATACATTATTTATAACAATGTTAGTTCCCTCTTGATTTCCTATTATACCACCTATATAACTACCTGTTCCTGTTACATTTATATTA
The DNA here is from genome assembly GCA_944389745.1 of uncultured Clostridia bacterium. Classification (GTDB taxonomy): domain Bacteria; phylum Bacillota; class Clostridia; order TANB77; family CAG-508; genus CALXVA01. The sequence continues at coordinate 52,469 of CALXNM010000007.1, forward strand.
TCTCCGGTTATGTTGATTACTTCTTCATTTACATTAACTAGGCCCATTAAGCCTCCAACACGACTATTTCCATTTACTGTTATATTTTCTAATTCTATATCATTAACACTTCCTGAGGTCATTCCTCCAATTGTTCCAACATATCCTATTCCTTTTGCATTTACAATTATATCTTTAAATATTAAGTTTTCCATATCTCCATTATTACTTGCTATAACTCCAAAATAGCTACCCGAACCTTTTGCATTTGTTAATGTTATATTTTCAAAGCCTATATTTTTTATACTTGTTTTTACATTGTTTATTAATCCTGTGTTTTGTTCATTAAATTCTAATTCTATATTTTTTAGTGTATATAAATTGTTCTCTGCTTCTAATCTATTTACATTTATGTTATTTTTTATATTGTTTTTGCCTGTAAAGTCTATATCTGCCATTAATCTATAGTTCTGATAAGTATCTGCTTCTATGCTTTGCCAATCTTCATATGTGTATATTTCTTTATAGAATTGTACTTGTATCTCATTTTCTACTTCTTTTGTTTGTTCTTTTTCATCTTCAGTTTTATATTTTATTCCAGTTAGTTTATAACTATCATAATATCTGTTTGGCGTAGCACGCACCGTTATATTGGTTATTCCATTTTGAGTTACATTTCTTGTTATGCTTGCGATTGTCATATCTTCTATTTCTATTCCTGTTATTTCTACTTCTGCTGGATTATTTATTCTTACTGATACTTCTGCTTCTGTTGTATTTGGCTTTGTTGCTTCTATACTCTCTACTTCAAGTTTTACTGCTCCTTCGCTTGCATTATTATCAATTAATATATCTATTTGATTTGGTAACAACTCTGTTCCTTCTGCATTATATAATTTTGGTAATATTCCCTCTGTTTTTCCGTCATAATTGTAGTTATCTCCTAGATTCAAGTTCAATATTTCTTCTGTGCTAAGTAAAGTTGCTCCTTTCGCTCCCTCACTTTCATATCCATTTAATAATTGTTTTTCATATGCATAGTTATTACTTGATGTATCTGAATTGTTTCCTACAATTCTATTTAAACTATTTAAGCCTGATGTTGTATATATATTTCCTACAGTTAAATTGTTTGATATAGTACTCATATCAGTTCCTGAATATATACCTACTATTCCTCCTACATTATTATTTGTAGTTGATATATTTACTTTTGAATAACAATTTTCCACATTAGCCGACGAAATATTTCCAACAATTCCTCCTACATTTAGATTGTTTGAGATTATTTTTCCCTCTGCATAGCAATTTTTTATACTTATTGTTCCTGCACTAGAGCCTAATATTCCTCCTATTCCTGAACTTACAGCTTTTTCATCTGTTATTTCAATTCCCTGAGCATAAGAATTTTCAATAGAAGTACTATCCACGTAGCCCGCTATTCCTCCTATATAGATTGAACTTTGTATTCCCAAATTTTTTAATTGAACATCACTTGCCGAACAATTTTTTATTGAGCTCGCGTAAGCATAATCTATTAGAGCACCTATATTATATCCACCCGACTTAGTTATGTTTACATTCGTTGCGTGAACATTAATCACCGTAGACCCATTCTCCGCACGAGCAATTAATCCTCCATAAGTAGTACCTTCTTGATTAAAATTATTTATAAATATATTTTCAAATGTTCCATATAAATGATTTACAAGAACTGCGCTTCCCGTCAAATTTATGTTTGATAAACTATGTCCGTTTCCATTTATTATTCCTCTTACATTAGTAATATTTACAGTATTATCTTCGTTTATAAAATCTAAATTATCCATAAGCATATAGTTTTCTGTTGGTGAGTCATTAATTGCTTTCCAATCGTTTACATTCCATATTTCTTTATATAAATCTACATTTATCACTCTTTCCCCAGGATCATATGGTCTTGTATATGAACTTCCAAACGCACCTTTTGTAGTAATGCTCTGTACATCATAACTTGATACACATATTACTGGATTTTTTAGTTCTGATATTACAGTACTTTTTCCGTTGCTATACTCTTGTGATAATATTTCTACATCTAGATTTTGAATATCAATATCACTTATTTGCTCTGCTGATGGATTATTTACGCTAAATTGTACTTTTACTCTATCTGTTCCTTGTTCTAATACTTTTGTTGATAATATATCTGGTAAATCTGCATCTTCTACTTCTGGTAATGCTATATAATCCTGTGTCGGCATTACATCTGGCATATTTAGCTGTGGGTAATATCCTTCATTTACCAAATCATCAACTATAAATGCTCCATCACCATTTATTAAGTGATTCTGAAACTCAGCATCCCACAGTGATAATGCATTTCCTTTCATTTCTAATTCACTAGTAAATATTTTATCTGCAAAATAGTAATTGTTATATATCTTTTTGGAGTTTTTTTGATATACATTTGGTCCATAAGTCAAATTAGTATTTTCACCTACACCTACTGAATAAACATTCTGTACTGTTGCATTATTTTGATTAGATACACTTATATTTCCCTTTTGTCTGCTTGCATCGCTGTAAACATTATCTACGTTCACTAGCGTAAAAATATTCTCAATGACTCCATTCAACATGTTGTGATTTACTATAACTGAAGCTTGTGAGCTATTTGCTGATTTATTTAATACCTTAATATTCTCACCATAAACATAGCCATTTTTTATAGTCCCATAATTAGCATATCCTATTAAATCCCCTACATCATAAAAATAATATGGCTTTTTTAAATTTACTACAAAATTCTCTATTACCCCATAATTTCTACCAGTAAACATATGTGCATCATGATTCTCATTAATAGTACTCTCTAATACATTTATCTGTATATTTCTTATTGTTCCATAATTTAAACTTACAAAACCATTAAAACTTGATGCATTTTTATTATTTATCTTTAAATCAAACACTAAGTTCTCTATTACTCCATCTTTACCTATAGCATAAAATTGTTGAGTTCCTCCACTTACATCTCTTATTAATGTATTTCCATAAAAATCTATTCGCCCATTAAATTGTAAATTGGTATACCCAAATCGATATAAACTTGAAGACTTTCCAGATAAATCTATATCAGTTAATATTATATAATCTCCATATGGTTGTATCTTTAAAAAATCATTTTCATTCAATATTCCTTTTAGCTCTTTTGTCCCTTCTGTTATGAATTTTTGAGAATCTAATTCATAATATCTGTCTGCTATTTTCACTAATAGCTCTATTTTGTAATTTGCACCTGATTCTATATTATATGTTTTTTGTACATCTTCTACTTTGTTGTCTTCTTCTAATTCTTCATATCTTATTTCTTGTATTTTTTCTTCATTTTTATATATTCTTATATAATAGTCGTTTGTTATTATTTCATCTCTCGCATCATTTACTGTTATTTCTACATTTGCATTGTAATCATATTTAAATTCTTCATAATCTGTTTTTTTACTACCTAATTCTACTTGTAAATCTTGTATCTCAACCGATGTATTATCATTATTTAACCCAAATCCAATATATCCGGTTTTACTTAATGTAACAGTATAACTATACTCTTGCCAATCTGTTTTTAAATTATTTATTGTATAATATGTTTCTCTATTAAGATTGTTAAAGTCGTCATTACTTTTTTCTATAATTTGAATGATAGCATTGTCTTGCGTTTTTGCTTTAAAACTTATTGTTATTTCTTGTCCTAGATATTTACTTAAATCATAATAATTTAGTCTATTATAACTTGATGTTCCTCCTAAAGTAAGTATTTTTGTGTTTTCATTATAGCTTATTCCGTATTTATAAGTAGTGTTAAAACATTTTTCGTACCAATTCACCTTAGACGATACATCTATCAAGTTCTTTCCTGTTGGTGTTTTCTCTAGACCTATTAAGTCTAGTTTTCCACTAATACCTGTTTCTGTTACTATCTTTATTTCTGTTAGGATGTAATCTGCTTTATATGCTGCATCTGTGCTTCCTTCGTTGTATTGTGGTGCGTATACTATTATTCTATATTCTTCGTTTGGTGTTAGGTCTTCGTATGTTTTTCTTTCATAGTCTGCATTTGTTGGCATTTCGCTTAAGTCAACTAATTTATTATCCTTGTCTCTTACTTCTATTCTTACTTTATCCACAAGTACTGCTCCATCTGGGTCTTCTATTCTCATGTCTAAATCTATCATTGTTCCTATTACAAATTGATTCCTTATTTGTACTTCCGCTGGCATTTTTAGTGTTATTACTTGGTCTAAGTTTTGTTTGTCTTCTACTACTTGCTCTACTGAACCTTGCTTTACTGTAGCTATAACATCTATTTTATATATTGTATTTGAGTTTAATTGGTCTAATTTTAATTCTACCTCCTCGGCTATTTTTAACTTTTCTGCTTCTTCATCTGTTAATGTTATTCTTTTAATTTCTGTTTCTTCTGGCTTTTCTTCTTCTTCATATTCTATATTCTTTCCTTGGTCATAAATTACAATTTCTACTTTATTTAAAATAGCTACTAATCTTGCATCTGTCTGAACTGTATCTATGCTTATACCTAAATTCATTGAATCTTGTGTTACTTCTTTATCATCTATTTTTACTTGCATATAACCTAGTGATGCTAATGGTCTTGTTACAAAACTTGCTTTTCCTATTTCTGAATTAGTGTGAACTTCTTCTCCATTTTCTATGTCATAGTCTCCATAAATTGTGATTTGGTAATATCCATTAGGGTCAAGGTCATTAAATAATAATGTTTCTTTGTCACTGTTTTTGTTTAAATTTCCTTGTTTTACTACATCTCCACCTTGATTTGTTATTTCATATCTATAGTTTTCTAGTTTTACATTGTCCTTATTAGTTAGTGAAATTTCTAAGTCCACCTCTGTTACATCTTGTTTAGTTACTCTTATATTAGCACTTGGTGCTTGTTTCGATGTAATCGTCTCTCCTGTATTATTCTTTTCTTTTAATTCATTTCCGAATCTATCAAATGCTGTTATTTTATATTTTATCTTGCTGTTTGATGTTAAGTTTTCACTTGTTTGGTATGTTATTTCTTTGCCTGATTTTAATTCATCAATCTGGTCATTTGTTAGTCTGTATGCTGCATCTCCTATTTCTACTTGTAGTCTTGAAATTCCACGTATTACTTCTTCATTTAAGTCGTTGTTTAGTTTTAAATGTATTAATTCTATTTTGTTTGAGTATATTGTTCCATTTTGGAAACTGAAGTCTATTGTTCCTAGTGTATCTATTGATTTCGTTGTTACCTTGCCCGTGTAAAATTCTTCTTCCTGCTCTACTCCGTTCTCATCATTGTAATAGAATATTCCTCTTATTTCATATTCTGAGTATGGTTGTAGGTTTGTTATTTCAAGTATTCCTGTTTGTGTTGCTTGTACTCTTCTGTTCAATCTGCCGTTTAAACTGATTTCAAAGATTACACCTCTTGTGATCACCCCTGCTCTATCTGTTACAGATAGATTTGTTCTTATTGTATAAACATCTCCTTCGAAATCTGTGCAGCTTACTGTTGGTTTTTCCCACATTCCTTCTTGCCATTCATCTTCATCGTTGTTATTTTTATTGCCGTCTGTTGTATCTATAGTGTTTTCTTCTGTTGTTTGTTCTTGTTCTGTTTCTTCTTTTATTGTATTTTCTGCTATTTCATTTGTTTGTGCTTCATTATTTGTGTTATTGTTTTCTTCCGTATTAATTAATCCTAGTCTTTCTAAAAATGTTTTATATGTAATTGTCTCCCCGTTTACTTCTATCTTAGAGTTGTTATCTATATCATTTATTCTTTTATACTTCATGTACCAATTTTGTACATCAGAGTCTTCTTCCATTTCATAATATGTAATGTAGTTTTCAGTGAAGTATATGTTGCTATATTCTTTTATTTCATATGTATTTGATGCTGTGGTAATTTTTATCTTGCCTACATTTGTGAAAATCTCGTCTTCGCTTTTTAAGAATATGTATTTGTTTCCATCTGCTCTTGTTAAATCTGCTCCATTATACATTACTCCGTCTGTCATCATAAATTCTGGATAGCCTTCTACTTCTTCATAGTTTACAGTTATTAATTTTGTATTTTTTCCTATGTTTAATAATGAATTACCATCATTTATATATATTGGATAATTTATATCTATTTCTTTTTTATCATCTTCTCCAATATAATATGAATTTAATCTTTTATACAATAGGTCATTTTCATGCACTTCAATTAAACCTAAGTATGGATTCACATTACTTACATCACTATTCTTTAAATTTTCTACCATTGTTTTTCCTTCTACTGCATATCCACTATATGTAATTATCATTTCTGGTGCATATCTTAGAAATACGTAATATATTATTGCTATTATAATTAGCATTATAATTAAGCCTATCAAAATAAAGGTTGGTAAGTTCTTGCTATTTATTCTTTTAGTCTTATTTTGATTTACACTTTTATTTAAGTTTTTTCTATCTCTTCTATTCATTTTTTTATTTTTGCTTGCCTCTGTGTTTCCAAATTCCGTATTGTTTCTTTCTTGTCTCTTTTTCACTTCACATCTTTCCTTTCGCTTTTGATTATTTTTGCTTATAAAGTTTACTAATCTTTAAACTTATTTAATGTTTTAATGTTTAAAATTCTCTTTCACACGCAAAAAGGATAGGCCATATCACCATAAATGTTTCTTCTACAAACATTTACAGTAATATAATCTATCCCTGTAGTTACTTTATTTATGTTTTTAGAAATTTGAGGCATGCTTAATAGAATTCTTCTTGCGAAGAATTTGTTATCTAATAGTGTACCTCTCTCTCTCTCTCTCTCTCTCTCTCTCTCTCTAGAGCCATGCGGCTTTCAAGTTTTATCATTTCTTTCTAGTTTTCCTTTCTTCTTTTTGCGTTTTTCTTACTGTTATCAGCAGTTTAAGGTCTGTCCCCAAACATGACAATCTTGTCTCAAAAGAGCCTGTCCCTCAAACTGATATTTTCATTATATCATAACTATTCAAAATTGGAATACTATTTTTTATTTTTTATATGTTTTTTTATATTTCTTATTTTATAAATTCACGTTCTATTATTCTACAATAATTTCTACATAATAATTATCCACGGGTAGAACCCGTGGATTTTCATATCGGCCTATAAAGCCTTGTTACAAGCCACCGCTTAAGCGGTATCGTTTGACGGCTTTTCGCCCAATCGCTTGCGTCTTTATTACTTACC